>NZ_JBNGOX010000022.1:0-89042 GCF_050589785.1 Carboxylicivirga caseinilyticus
TGGTAAAGCTTTTTTTTCATGATACAATATTTTATTAACACAAATAAAGGTAGCAAGGGCAACGGACTTTAGCTACCTTTAGGTTTAGTGCAACATCGTGTCAAAAGCAATGGCTGGCGATAGCAAAAAGTTTTAAGGTGTCGACTCTCGTCTGATTCTTATATCCTTGCGGACACAGAATCACTCCGAAACCCACCACTGCTCTTACGCGAACTGTTGTAGCTAATTTAAGAATATGAAGAACCATTATATTTTTTTTACCCTTTTTACTTTCTTAATTTCGAGTTGTATGTTCAACAATTATGAAAACGTAAAGCTGAGGAATGGTGATGTCGAATTAATAAAAACTATTCAGATAAATGATACCTTGACTCACAGTTACTTTGACAATAATAATCTTTACATGGAAGTAAAAAAGCAACAAGGATTAAAAGGCCTGGAGGAGACTTTCGTATTACATTTCAAAAAGAATGGACAATTAGATAAATACTCAGTTTATATTGACGACAAATTGAAATTTTACAAATTCTATGAAGACCAACCTTCCTATGGTGGAAATCCCTTATTATATTATGACTTAGATTGTGAATATTATGACACTGTGATGTCAAAGACATACTTCAAAATTGATTATCAAATTGCTTACCCTCCTCATTGTATTCCTCATTTAATGTATGGCATTTATGTCGAGAATGATAAACTAAGGGATTTAGAAAAAGAACCAGTATATGAAATAGATATAAAAAATGGAAGAACCTTCATTCATGATAAATTTGATCTGACTGGAGATTATAAAAAAACAATTTATTGGTCAATTAGAGATACATTAATAGACCATTACTATAATGGAAAGAACATCTTAAACTTTCATGTAAAATAAACTAGCTACAACCCGCTAGAAATTAGGAAAAACTGGGTTTAATCGTCCCAATTTAGTATTATCATCTTACATTAGAATAAATGTATATTGCTAATGTAGTGGAATAAAACGTTGTTTAGTTGGCGGCTTATAGTAGCTTTTATAATTATAGTAAATATTGAACCAAGATTGTATATTTACTACAGTTGTCAATATGGGATACACATATTTTGATATTATCTGACCATTAATAAAACCCTGAATTGCTATATAATATGATTATAAGTTGGTGGATCCTAAACGAAATGTTAAAAAGATTATCATGAAAACAACACCTGAGCATAATAAGAAAATAGCTGAAATGACCTTTGCTTCCGTTTATCCGCATTATCTATCAAAAGTTGAAAATAAGGGCAGAACTAAGGACGAATTACATCAGGTTATAGAATGGTTAACCGGCTTTGATAATGAGAAAATCAAGGAATTGATAGATGACAAGGTAAACTTTAAATCATTTTTTGAATCAGCAAAATTAAATACAAATGCAGGCCTTATAAAAGGTGTGATTTGTGGTTATAGAATAGAAGAGATTGAGAATCCAATTACCAAACAAGTAAGATACCTCGACAAACTAGTAGACGAATTAGCTAAAGGTAAAAAGATGGAAAAGATTCTTAGAACAGTCTAGATGTTAATTAAATAAATTATTGATTAAGAGAAAATATTAATTTGTTTAATAGTATTTGTATATTTGAATTACACATCTCCTAATTGTTGAATCAATTCTATGAAAAACCTTATTCTTCTGACTATTTTGTTAATTATTGCATTTTGTAGTTGTAAGAAAAATGAAATATTGCCCATTGATTTAAAGGGAACTATTCAGGGAACATGGTATACCCGAGACGAATTTGGTAATACTGTTGATGACAGAATAAAGGTTGTAATTCAATTAGAAGGAAGTGATCCTTTAATAAAAACTGAGACAGATATAGAGGGGAGATATGTATTGAATAACATTCCAACCGGCACCTATAATTTGATTATATCAAAAGATGGCTATGGAGAATTTCAAACTCAGGGATTACAAATTGTTGGCGGAGATGAGCCCCTATACAGTGGCGGATTTCTTGTGCAAAAATCGTCAACACGAGTTAGTAATCTCTACTTGGAACTTGATGATAATGGATTATTATATTTAAAAGGAATCATACATCAAAATAATCCATGGGGAATGGTATTTGTACGGTTTTATTTTCATAATAGTGAAGATATTTCTAGTATAAACTATTTAAAAACAATGAATTTAATAGTTTCTGAACCCAATGGTTCTGAATTTAGCTTTAGGCTTTATGATAATTATAAAACAGGTGATTTCGCAAGTAAATTGCATGCCATTGCTTATGGAGAATCAGAATGGTCAGGTGGATATTATGACATTGCATCTCAACAATATGTAATTACAACACTTGGTGAAGCATCCAATGTAGCAAAAATAGAATTTAACTAAATCTGAAAATCTCTAAAATGAGAAATCTAACACCAAAAAATAAGTTGCAACTGTTTCTTATTATGGTTTATGTTGGTTTGTTAAGTGGATGTACAAAAGTAATCGAATATGAATTGCCCAAAGGGGCATTATTGGTGCAGGTTAATCTAATGGATCTTGCAGGTAAAAGTATTCCCGAAAATGGTGGTGTTGAAGTTACTTTGGAAGGGAGTACTCCATTAATAAAGGTCTCAACAGATGAAAATGGAATGGTTGAGATAAGTAACCTGAATAGTGGAACATACAACATTCTTTTTAATAAGGAAGGATATACCCAATACCGTCTTATGTCTTATCAGTTTGTTGGAGGTAATGAAATAACAATGGTGAATGGTTATCTATATGAGAATTCAAATGCTCAAATTCATGATCTGACGTTGTCTGAATCTGATTACTATTTTTATCCTAATATATTACTCGAAGCTGATATATCAGATAACGATCGGGGTAACAGTTTTATAGGTCGTTATTTTATAAGTAATTCACCTGATGTTTCTTATATGGATTAT
The DNA here is from genome assembly GCF_050589785.1 of Carboxylicivirga caseinilyticus. NCBI lineage: Bacteria > Pseudomonadati > Bacteroidota > Bacteroidia > Marinilabiliales > Marinilabiliaceae > Carboxylicivirga > Carboxylicivirga caseinilyticus. The sequence continues at coordinate 2,918 of NZ_JBNGOX010000022.1, forward strand.
CAGGTGACAGGTGTGATCAATGAAAAATTGGATTATAATCATTTACAGTATAATTTAAGATATAATACAGAAACTTATCCTGTGGATTCAAAAGTTTATGTTATTATGTATCCTGCATCAATTAATGGCATGCAGTACATAGATATAGATTCTGGTCAACTCATATATACTGATATAAATTTAGATAATGGTTCTTCTGTAGCCAGTTATACAATCAAATAAGCAGATAAATATGTTCGAATATTTGAAAAGCATAAATATAAAAGTGTATAAGATGGCCTTTGTGTCCATATTTATGTTGATGAATACGGCGTGCAGTAAAAAAGACTATATTTATCCTGAAGGCAGTATTGTAGGATTTATTAGGTTGATAGACACAAATGGAAAAATGCTTACAGATAATAGTGGTGTCATTGTAACCGTTGAAGGAACAAATATCAATGCTATAACCAATGAAATTGGTCGCTTTGAGTTAGTAGATGTGCCGGTAGGTACTTATAATATTGTTTGTGAAAAAAATAATTTTGGTTCTTATATATACGAGAGTTTCCAATTTATAGGTGGAGATGTACCTGCTTTTATATATATGCCCAAAATTTACCAACAGTCTGAAGTTGAAGTGACTAATGTTGATATAGATATTACAGAGAGTGAAATAGAAATTAGAGGTGGCCTATCAGAATCAAAGGGCCTTAGATTCTTTATTTGTATTGGTAATCAAGAAGATGTTTCTTTTTTAAACTATGATTTCGCTTACAGGGGATACTGGACCGGAGTTGGATCAGAATTTAATCTATATGACAGTAATGATGGAAAATATCACTATTCTGCCGGAGAAAGGGTTTATGTTATAATATACTCTGTAAATGCGTATGAAGAGTATGGATTTCTCAATAAAGCTATTGATGAATACATTTATACCAGTTTAAAACAAACTTATAATCGGGTAGAAGTGGTAGTTGAGAAATCTAAATCTTAATTCAATATATTTATTCTCTACAACTTAGCTCTGTTATTTGAGCATTTGATGTGAATATTGTTTCGCCAATATTGATTGAGGTATCTGTTATACGTGCTGTATTGGAACCTATCTTGCCTTGAATTATTTTGATCGATTGTTTAAAATCAGATTCCTTCAAATCAATACGGGAACTAAACTGTAAAATATTTCTTCCCGTTCCTTGCATAAAAACTAATTCAATCCCGGTTTCAGTTTGTAGTTTTAATGAATTATCTGCTCCCACAGATTCATTAAATTCAAGAAAAACATTCCGTTTATCAACTATTTTAATTTGAGAAACATATGGCTTCTCTTTTGATTCTGGATCCCATTGTTGGATAAAAGTCCAGGCAGGAGATAAGTCAGAAGGAGAGAGGTCGACTATGCCTTTACTGATGAAATTATCATCAAACCAATTGTAATGGAATCCATCACCTATACATCCTGAAAAGTAATAGCGGTCTTTCCAGAAATAGGGGCGGTTTTTCTCTGGTTTGTTTGGATAACTAACATAGTAGATTGGCTTGTCTGCCATGCCTTTTCCAAAAGAGCAATCAATTAAATAGAAAGCGGCTTCGTAGTGATGACGACCTAATTGCCATCCATCCACACCAGTAAATTTGCAATTCTGAAGCACAAATTTCTTTTCTTTATCGTCCACTGCTGCATGCCATAGAGTTGCAGTATTTTTTAATTGGTGAAATTCAGAATCTTTAATAAAGCACCATCCTCGTGGACAAACAAAATCAACACATCCTTCGAAATAACAATTAGCATGGTAATACATACCTTGTTTGTAATTCCAAAGCGAAACGGTATCTCCTCCTTTACTTGTAATGTTGCAATTGGTCAGGATGGTTCGCGTACCATTACCTAAAATGGCAAAGGCATGCGGACCAATTTCGGGCTGTGTATTTCTTATGGTTAGATTGTCGAGAACAATATCATCCGCCTCAATATTAATGACAGCTGGTCCGATTATATCCGGATGTTCAATCCAATCTTCACGAAGTTGGGAATATTCAATAATTGTGCTATCCCGACTCTCACCTCTGATAGTCAGGTAATCTTTTCCTATCCGAATCTTTTCATTGTAAATACCATTCTTTACAAAAATCACCACACGTTCGTAATTATAATATGGTAGTTGATTGATGGCTTCAGTTAAGGTGTTGTAATCTCCTGTTCCGTCTGCAGCAACAACAATATCAGGCTTATTATCAGCCCATATATTAATACTGAAGAATACGCAAAGTATGCTAATGAAAAGTCTCATTTTAGTTAATGTTGAGTGATCAGATCATTTTTAATTGCAAGGTCAGATTCTTCAATTGCTCTAACCGCAAGTTTTGCAATTTTCTTAGCACCCATGTTATTAAGGTGCGTATTGTCGTCAATACCATCGGGGTAATTTGTCCACACTGCTGAATCGGCAATTAAAAAAAGCTCTTTGGATTTTATTTCACCATAGTTCTCAATCAATTCTTTGGTAAGTTGGTGCATATCCAACAGAACAACTTTTTTATCAGCAGCCGCTTTCCTTGTCATTTCGGGATATTCGGCATGCGTGTCATAAAACTGTCCGTTCTCATCAAATCTTCGTCTCATTATAGGCGTTAATAATACAGGTGTTGCCTTTTTTGATCTTGTATCGTCAACATAACGACAGAGATTGGTGTAAAAATCTTCAGGAGATGAATAACGCTCTTCACTTTTAATCTTCTGATCGTTGTGTCCGAATTCAATAAATACATAATCACCCGACTTTAAAAGACTCATTATGGAATCCCATCTTCCTTCAGAGACAAAAGACTTACTGCTTCTTCCGTTTTGTGCATGATTGGCAACTGTAACATTAGCTGAAAAAAACTCCTGCAAATGTTCTCCCCAGCCTGTCTCCGGACGCTTATCTTCTTTCTTTTCTGCCATGGTCGAATCACCTGCCAGGTAGATGGTATAAGGTTCACGCTGCTTACAACTGAAAAGTCCGGTAAGTAGTATAAGAGCTACAAAATAGATTGTCTTTTGAAATGAAGTAGAATGCTTTATTTGTATCATTTGGAATTGTTTTGGCAATAACACAGGTGCTAAAATAACGAAACTATGGTTGTCATTATAAGATTCCAGCTTTTAAATCATTGTTGCAACCGCTTGGTTAATAGTTTGATGAATGAACTTCACCGTAATTGAAACGATCCGTCAACTTTCTAATAAATGTTACATAAGCTATAACGACCTCATTTGATTGAGCTTCAAAACTGAAGATTATTATTACTTACTAATTAATTATCAGTTGGTTTAGGTGTTTTACTAGGCGGATAACCGTATTGTTTTTTAAACAATTTCGAAAAATATTTTATATCGTTATATCCAACTTTAAAGGCGACTTCAGAAACTGAATATCCTTTTAATAAGAGTTGATTTGCAATTTTTAATTTCATCTGTCTCACAAACTCCAGTGGGCTTAGTCCGGTCAATCCTTTCACTTTATTATACAATACTGTTCGGCTAACACAACAATGGCTCGATAGAACTTCCACACTCAAATCATCTGAGAAATTCTCCTCGATATATTCAACCAGCTTCTTTAAAAATTCCTCGTCTTTGAAATTAATTTTCAGTGTTTTGGGATCAATGGTATTATTGTTTCTGAATTTTGATATTAAAAGCTGACGCTGTTGATTGAAGGTATCAATTACTGCTTTCAGGTATTTGATATTTAAAGGCTTGGTAATATATGCTTCAGCTCCTGTTTCGATACCTGTAATCTGATCCTGAACATCTGTTTTAGCAGTCATCATAATAACAGGAATGTGGCAGGTTGAAAAATCTTCTTTAAGTTGCTGAGTCATTTCCAAACCATCCATCTGTGGCATCATAATATCAGTAATAATCACATCCGGATTTTCCTGTCTAGCCAACCTTATTCCTTCTACACCGTTAGCAGCAATCAAACAATTATAGTAACTGTTTAACGAAGATTTGAGATAATTGGCAATTTCCAAATTATCTTCAACAATCAATATGGTTGGATTGGGTTCATTTGATTCTTCTTTCTGCGCACGTTTATCTTCAATAATGTCAAAATCAAGATGATGATCAATTTTGTTTTCTGCTGAATATTCCTTTTTCTGTACATTAGGTAAGTTTAAGATCTTTTCCGGATCAAGAGGAAGGCTTACCCAGAATGAGCTACCCTGACTTTCAACAGAGGAAAGTTCTATATTACCCCCATGTAACTTGGCCAATTCGTAAGCCAGCGATAATCCAATACCTGTTCCGGCCTGTTCGTTACCACTCAGGATAGTGTAACGTGTAAATATTTCAGACATATCTTTATCTGATATACCCGGGCCCTGATCAATAACTTTGATTTGCGCCATGGATGTTTGTGTGTCGACCGAAACTGAAACAACCACTTTTTTACCCTCCGGAGTGAATTTAATGGCATTCGAAATCAGGTTGTAAATAATAGAGTCGAGTTTTGATCTGTCGGCCCAAATGTCAATGGGTGTATCATTAGGTTTAAATGTATAGAAGATACCTTTGTGATTGGCTAAAGGAATAAAGCTTTCGTAAATGTCCTGTGCAAATTTATTTAACTCAACTGTTTCAACTTTTAGTGTCATTTTATTATTCTGTACCTTTCTGAAGTCGAGTAACTGATTGACAAGCTGAAGCATTCGATTGGCGTTTTTTCTGATTATTTTTAGTTGCCTGCTTATTTCATTATCCTGAATATCCTGTTGCAGTAAATCATCAATTGGACCTAGAATTAATGTCAAAGGAGTCCTGATTTCGTGCGATATATTTGTAAAAAACTTCAACTTCAAGGTGTTAACTGTTTTTTCCAAATCAAGTTCTTTACGATACTTATTAATTCGCCAAATTATCTGTCGGATAATATAATAGGTAAGAATAGCAATAATAATATATCCTAGTAAAGCGAGATTGGTTTGCCACCAGGGTGGAGTAATCACAATTTTTAAGTCACGATAGTTGTTATTCCATTGACCGGTATTACTGGTACATTTTACCTTAAAATTATATTCGCCCGGCTTAAGGTTTGTATATGTAGCTTTGGTTTGATGATTTACAGTTATCCATTCGGGATCAAATCCATCAAGCATATAAGCATATTGGATCTTATTTGGATCACGGAAATCTAAAGCTGAATACTCTATACTAAAACTGCTCTGATGATGAAGTAATTTTATTTCGTTGGTATAGGAGATGTTTTGCTTTAAAGGTGATTTGGGTGCACCAACAATCACATCCTTGTTGAAAAGTTGAAAGTTCGTTAATTCTATATTATTCTGAGATTTGGATTGCTCAATTAAATCAGGACTGATTACTTCAACGCCTTTGAATCCTCCAAAAAACAACTTACCGTCAGACAATTTGATGGAAGTACTCTCGGAAAAGTTGCTGAATGAAAGGCCATTATACTCATTAAATACTTCTATCGAATTCAGTTTTGTGTTGTAACGACTTAAGCCGTTCTCTGAACTAAACCATATAAATCCTTCATTGTCTTCTTCAATACTAAATACAACATCGTTAGATAATCCTTGTTGAGAAGAGATTGTATTAAACTGAATAGAATCACTCAATGGAAGTTGAATACTATTGACTCCACCACCAAATGTACCAAACCAGATTCGTTGTTCTGAATCTTCTTTAATAACAACAATATCGTTATAACTAATACTTGTTTTATTGGTCGGACTGTGGTAGAATGTTGTAAAATTAATCCGGTTGTGTTGTAAGCTATCGGCAGGTAACAGGTTTAAACCAAATGAGGTAGCCACCCAAAGGTTAGCATTACTGTCAAAAGACATGTAACGAACCAGGTCGTTGGATAAATTACTGTTATTGGTGTTGTAATTGGTAAAGCTTAATTCTTTGAAGTTATTTATGGTAGCCTTTGATATTCCGCTTTCAAAAGTTCCAATCCAAATGTCTTTACCGGCCCCTTTAGTAATGGTGTATATTTTATTACTACATAGCGATGTGGTATCATTTTCAATATGTTTATGCTGGATAAATCGTAGGTTCTTATATTCTGATGGAGAAGCCGGGAGTGGGGTAGTACTAACCAATAAACCTTCTCCTTTAGATCCTAGCCAAATGTGTTGATCCTCATCGATATAAATACTATATATGTTTATGTTTTCCGGATTGTCTATTTGACCATTAAAGGTGCTGAATTTGTGAATCTTTTTATAGTTCGAATCAATTACATGTAAGTCTCCGCTTTTTGTTCCAATCCATATACAGTTATTTTTATCTTGTACCATGGAGCGTACCACATTATCGTTTATCTGATCAGGATTCTCTTTTAAAACAAGGTGCTTAAATGCCGGATTATTCCGAATTACTTTTTCCATTCCACCTTTAAACTGTCCGGTTCCTAACCACATAATTCCTGCAGCATCTTCAATAATACTATGAACTATATTACTGGAAAGAGAATTAGGATCATTGATATCATTGATATAACCTTTAAACTCATCTTTTTCAGCATTGTAAAGATGTAAACCGCTACCATGTAGACCTATCCATAAGTTATTGTCTTTATCTTCATAAAAAACATGTCTTTCAAGATCGGTTATGGATTGGTATGTTTTTTTAGTAAGATTATAAAAATGAGAACTCAGATCGTTGAGATCGAGTCTTGTTAAACCCAGTTCTTTGGCAGTAATCCAGGCATTGTTTCTTCTGTCGAAATAAATATCCAGAATATCTTTTCCATGGGTTTGAATAGTATGCCATTTTTGTTTGTTTGAATCATAAGCAATTACTCCGTTTTCAACCAAACTAACAATTACAATTCCTTCTTTCGAAACAAATAATTGATTGATTTCATCTTGAGGCAGATCAGAAGTGTTTTCTGTATTTAATAAAGTAAAGGTTCCGGTTGATTTTTTATATTCCAGAAGTCCTTTATCACTTCCAAACCATAGTTTGTCATTTATCTCAATGGCTGAATTAAAAGACAGATTAATAAAGTAATGCTGAAAATGAAATGATTCAGATTTAACGTCTTCTTTGGTTAAGAGGTTTAATCCCTTATCCGTTCCAATCCATACCGATGAATCCTTTGCCGTGTATATAAAATTTACCTTCAGGTTGGAGATACTAAAACGTCCCTTGTCTGAAAAGTGTTGCTGATCATAAACGCCTTTGTCCTGATTATAATTTAACCGGTAAATACCTCCGTTTGATGTTCCAACCCAAATAACGTTTGGGTTTTCCTGCCGAAAACAGGAAGCATGATTATACTTACTGTTAATATGTGTAGAATATTCCGGAAGCGTTTTAAATTGTTCTGTTTTCGGATTCAGATAATGATAGTAATTGTCGTAAGTCTGAAGCCAGATAAATTCCTTTTGATCCTGCCAAAGTGAAAGTATCCGGTTGTTTGTAAGAAGAGGGTTATCTATATTATTTTTATAAATCTTAAAGTTATAGCCATCATATCTGTTTAGTCCGTTCATGGTTCCAATCCACAAATAACCTTTGTTATCATTTAATAAACTGGTTACGGTGTTTTGCGAAAGGCCATTAGTAGAGTTGAAGTGTTCGAATCTAAAAATATCTTGCCCTACTGATGTATAACAATAATAAATAAAGTATAAAAATATTAATGCGGATCTCTTCATATGAATAATATGTAATGCAAATATAACATTTTGAACCTTAATTTAACCTTTGTTTTATCGAATGTGTGATTTGGTAGGTGTTTGTGTAAGATGTTGAAATATAGAATTAAATGTATTAAAGGGTGACTTTTTTGTGATGATTTAACCCCTTTAATTGGGTAATGTGTGGCCTACATGTAGATGATGACATTAATTATATTGCAATTGTGAAATTAACAAATTTGAACACTTTCGATTGATGTCCATTTAAAATGTTAATATGCTGAAAAAATCCAATAAAATCCAATTGTTAATTTGGTCCATTTTCCTTTTTGTCGGTAATTCATTTGCCCAATCAGGTTATATTAATATTAAGGAAGTAGGAGGTGATTCGTCCGGAAAAAAAGTGTGTACCAAAATAATAGCAGAATCAATTGACCAGTTAAGTAAATCAGGTGGAGGGGAAATTTTCTTTCCCGCTGGTCTGTATCTGTCTGGACCTATTGAAATGAAGAGTAATATAACTCTCAATATTGCTGAAGGTGCCATACTGAAATTTACAGATGATTTTGATGATTATTTGCCTATGATTACTTCACGTTGGGAAGGAGTAAGAGTGAAAACATTTAAATCAAATATTTATGCCCACAATGCAAGCAATATTACTTTAAAAGGAAGAGGAGTAATTGATGGTAGTGGGAAAAAATGGTGGGATTTATGGTGGCGCATTAGTAAAGGTGAAAAAACAAACACTAAATGGGAAAACATTTTTGCCGAAGAAAATGATAGTTTGATAAAGCATAATCAATACATTCAAAAAATGGGGCGTTTTCTACGTCCGCCTCTATTTATGCCTTATGAGTGCAGCAATGTAAGAGTAGAAGGCTTGACTTTTCAAAATCCACCTTTCTGGACATTAATGCCGGTATTCTCAGAGAATGTAACTATTGAAGGTATTACCATCTTAAATCCCGACAATTCTCCGAATACTGATGGTATTGATCCATCATCCTGTCGCAATGTTCATATCAGTAATTCTCATATCAGTGTAGGTGATGATTGTATTGTTATTAAATCCGGACGTGATGAAGATGGCAGAAATGCTGAACAACCAACCGAAAATATAACCATCACCAATTGTACAATGCTTGATGGACATGGTGGAGTTGTAATAGGAAGTGAGATGTCAGGTTCTGTGCGACGTGTTACTATTTCAAATTGTGTGTTTCAGGGTACAGACAGGGGAATCAGGATTAAAACCATGAGAGGTCGTGGAGGTGTTGTAGAGGATATTCGTGTTTCGAATATTGTTATGTATGATATAGTAAAAGAAGGTGTAATGCTAAATATGCATTATCACGAAACACCTGAAGAACCTGTCTCAGAACGAACTCCTGCAATTAAAAATATTTTCATCTCTAATATCAGAATTAACAAAGCAAAACAGGCTGTTAATATCCTGGGACTTACTGAACGTGATGTGAAAAATGTGACTTTTAATGATGTATTTGCCGACACTGAGAAAGGAATTTACGGCGATCGCGCAAGTAATATTCAGTTTGTGAATTTGCAGATCGAAGCTGAAAAATCGGAACCAATACATTTCGAGAATTCAACAAACCTGCAATTCCGCAATGTGAGTATCTTAAATCCTGTTGCATCTAGAAATGGCTTTGTTTTTAATAATTGTTCCGATGTGCTAATCAAAGATTGCTTTCAAACAGAAGAGGTTGTAAATTACATTAAAGCAACAGATTCCGATCCGGTATACATTATTAATAATGTTTTGCCGGGAGTGAAAAATATTATTGAAAATGATCAATCCAAAGTAATAAATCAGGGTAACTATTAACACTCATATGATAATGAAATCTAACATATTCAAGTTTTCTCTTTTAGTGCTTTCTGTGCTTTTTGTGCTTTTTGTTGTGAGTGCATGTAAAACAAAAAGTTCAGGTAATACTGAAACAAATGAAACTACGCAAAAGAAATGGTCTGTAAAGATGGCTGATGCAGTAATGCACGACTATGATAGCCTGGTTTATTATTTGAATCCTTCCAAAGTAAAATGGGAGTATGATTTTGCATTTCTGGGGCAGGCAATAGATCGTTTGGGAAATATTGATCCCAAATATTCGAAGTATATGTCTGATTACATCGATTACTTTATACAGGAAGATGGTTCTGTAAATACTTATAAGCAATCTGTTTATAATATAGATCGTATTAATCCGGGTAAAAATGTAATTACATTATACAAACGTACCGGAGAAGAGAAATATAAGAAGGTGATTGATCAGTTGGTGGAGCAAATGAAGAATCATCCAAAAACGAATTCTGGTGGATTCTGGCACAAGAAAGTTTATCCCTATCAGATGTGGCTGGATGGAATTTACATGGCATCGCCTTTTTTAGCTCAATATGCCAAGGAATTTAACGAACCTCAGTGGTTTGATGAGGTAACATACCAAATCAAATTAATCTACTCTAAAACGAAAGATGAAAAAACAGGTCTGATGTATCATGCCTGGGATGAAAGCAAGGAACAACAATGGTCTGATCCGGAGACGGGTTTATCTCCTCATTTCTGGAGTAGGGCAATGGGTTGGTATACAATGGCAATTGTTGATGTGTTGGATTATTTGCCGGTTAATCATGTTGATAGAGATAGTTTAATTCAGATTTTAAATGCCACCTGTGCCGACTTGCTGAAAGTAAGAGATGAAAATACTTCACTTTGGTATCAGGTTTTGGATATGGGAGATGCCGAAGGTAATTATCTGGAAGGTTCTGGTTCAGCAATGTTTGCATATGTCTTTGCTAAAGGAGCCAATAAAGGTTATCTGGATGCCAAATACAGAAAGTATGCTGAAGAGACTTTTGATGGTATAATTAACAACCTGATAACAGAATATCCAGATGGCAGAATTGAAATGAAAGATATCTGTGGAGGTTGTGGATTGGGTGGAAATCCATATCGTGATGGTTCATTTGAATATTATATCACCGAGAAGAAAGTTACAAATGACACAAAAGGTGTTGCTCCGTTTATTTTGGCAGCATTGGAATTAGATAAGTAAGAATGGATTTTAAAATGAAGAAATTACTAATCATATCACTTGTACTGGCCGGATCGATGGCTTTTGCATGCAATAACAATAAAAAAGTTCTTGCTTTTCCGGGAGCTGATGGAGCAGGTAAATATACAACGGGTGGAAGAGGTGGATATGTTTATACTGTAACCAATTTGAATGATGAGGGTCCTGGTAGTTTACGAAAAGGTATTCGTAAAAAGGGTCCAAGAACTATTGTATTTGCTGTTGCAGGATACATTGATTTAAAATCTCAACTGGTAATCAATAACGGTGATCTTACAATAGCCGGACAAACAGCACCCGGAAAAGGAGTCAGCTTAAAAGGCGAAGGTTTGCGCATAAATGCTGATAATGTAATTATTAGATATTTACGAGTTCGTCCGGGAGATATAGCTCATGTTGAGTTAGATGCTTTAACAGGAATTGGTAATAAAGATATCATAATTGATCATTGTAGTTTTAGTTGGGCAACCGATGAGGTTTGCTCATTGTACGATAACGAGAATCTGACATTGCAATGGTGTATCATAAGCGAAAGTCTGAATCAGAGTTATCACCATAAAGGAGAACATGGTTATGGAGGTATATGGGGAGGACAGAAATCTACTTTCCATCATAATTTATTAGCTCATCACAAAAGCCGCAATCCACGTCTACAAGGTAGCAGAAGACATAAAAATCCGGATAGTGAAAAGGTGGAGATTGTTAATAATGTAATTTATAACTGGAAATCGAAGTGTATTTATGCCGGAGAAGAAGGAAATTACTCGATTCTTTCAAATTATTTTAAACCAGGACCAGCAACCGGCGATAAGGCTGGCAAGCAGATTCTGGAGCCGTATTCACCCTATGCCAATTTTAATTTCAATGATAATGTAGTTGATCAGCATATTTCTATCACTGAGAATAATCTGCTTGGAGTGGATATGCCTCAGGATTCTGTTTCAAAATACTTTGTTTCAAAACGATTGTATGATTCAGAGATCAAAATTGAAAAGCCAGAAAAAGCTTACGAGGAAGTGTTGGAATCAGCCGGAGCTAACCTTTATCGTGATAAGATTGATCAAAGTGTTATTGAGGATGTGATGAATGGATCGGGCAGGGGCGAACAAAAAGGTATTATCAATTCACAGGAAGAAGTTGGTGGTTGGCCGGTGATTGAATCTGTATCGGGTTTACCTGATTCCGATGGAGATGGAATGCCGGATGAATGGGAACGACAAAACGGATTAAACGCCGAAGATAGCAGCGATGGTTCAAGTTACAAATTAGATAAATCGTATACCAATTTAGAAATGTATTTAAATAGTTTACTAAAGCAAGTTTTATGAAAAAAGAAAATCGTCAGCTCAACAGGTTTATGTTGCTGAGTCTGTTACTGCTTTTTTTATGCAGCACAACAGGTTGGGCGCAAAAAGTAAGTGGTAAAGTTACTGATACAGGTCGTCAGCCTTTACCAGGTGTGACTGTATTGGTAAAAGGTACTACTGATTTGGGTACAATTACTGATATGGATGGTAATTATTCATTAACGGTTAATGATGCTCAGACAGATGTTCTTGTTGTTTCATTCATTGGAATGGTTACACAGGAAATTCCGGTTCAGGGAAAAACAACCATTAATGTTGTATTAGAAGATGAATTCACACAATTAGATGAAGTAGTTGCCATTGGATATGGAACGGTAAAGAAAAAAGATATTACAGGTTCGGTAGCTTCTGTTAAAGGAGAGGACTTACAAGCCATACCTGTTACATCTGCTGCTGAAGCAATGACTGGTCGTATGTCGGGTGTTCAGGTTATTACAACAGAAGGTTCTCCCGATGCTGAGGTTACCATCCGCGTTCGGGGTGGAGGTTCTATCACCCAGGATAATTCACCAATGTACATTGTGGATGGATTCCCTGTAAGAAGCATCTCAGATATTCCAGCTTCAGAAATTCAGTCTATTGATGTACTTAAAGATGCTTCTTCAACTGCTATTTACGGAGCACGTGGTGCAAATGGTGTTGTTATCATCACAACAAAAAGTGGTAAAGAAGGAAAAGTCTCAGTAAGCTACAATGCTTTTACAGGAATCAAGAATATTGCTAATAAATTAAAAACGTTAAGTGTTGAAGATTATGTGCATTGGCAATATGAATATGCTGTTCTTGATGACGAAATTGATTCGTATAATAAGTATTTTGGTGAATATCAGGATATTGACATGTATAATGGGCAAGCTGGCAATGACTGGTTGGATCAGGTGTATGGTCGTACAGGAAAAGTTTTTAGTCAGGACTTAAGTATTAGAGGAGGATCAGAGAAATTTTCTTACAATTTTAGTTATGCTGGAATTAACAACAGGGAGATAATGTTAGGTTCTGATTTCAAGCGAACCAATTTAGCTTTAAAATTAGATCATAAACCCAATGATAAGATTAAAATTTCATATTCGGTAAGGTATTCTGATGCAGAGATTAACGGTGGTGGAGCTATTGAACAAACAACTGCTACACCTAGTGATGCACGCGTTAGACATACAATGTTATATTCGCCAATTCCATTAAATGGTTTAGATGATGTTGATGAAGAAGAAGTATCGAGTAACAGAGTTTATCCTTTAACAGCTGTTGCAGATAATGATCAACAACAAACCAGAACTACCTTAAACATGGGGGCTAGTTTTGAATGGGAAGTTATTCATAACTTAAAATTGAAAACAGAGGTTGGTTTTCAGACCTATAATTATGAACGTGATCGTTTCTATGGTCAAAGTACGTATTATGTGAAGAATAATCTGCCTGCTGATACACAGGGCTTACCTGCTGCAGAAATGGAAGACAGGAAAAGAGGAGGAGTTCGTAATACAAATACTTTAAATTATAGTTTTGATCAAATTATTCAGAACGAAAATCATAATCTAAACTTCCTGGTTGGTCAGGAATTGATTTATGGGTACGAAAGTACCTTAACCACAAATATGCATGGTTACCCTTCGTTTTTTACATCTGACGAAGTATTTCGATTAACAACTCAGGGAGATCCTCTTAGCATAGAGAATGAGATAGAAGCAGATAATAAATTGCTTTCATTTTTTAGCCGCGCAAACTATGATTTTAAAGGTAAGTATTTGGCTTCTGCTACTTTTAGAGCTGATGGATCCAGTAAATTTGCAGAAGGTAATCGTTGGGGATATTTCCCATCAGCTGCTGTTGCATGGAGAATCTCTGAAGAAGGATTCATGGATGGTATCAGTACCACTCTTAGTAATTTGAAATTAAGATTGAGTTATGGTACTGCAGGTAATAATAATATACCTTCAGGTCAGTTGATTCAGTCTTTTCAATCAGGCAGTACTACTTATATAAATGACGTTAGCAGTTATTGGGCTGTTAACAGCCGTATGGCAAATCCTGATTTGGTATGGGAAACAACAGTAACCCGTAACATTGGATTGGATTTTGGATTATTTAATAACAGACTTAACGGATCATTTGAAGTGTATAAAAACACAACCACTGATCTTTTAATTGATTTCCCAACCCCAGGTACCGGTTATACATCTCAATACAGAAATATGGGTGAGACAGAAAACCAGGGTTTTGAAGGTACTGTAAACTGGGTTATTTTAGATAAACCTAATTTCGGGTTGAATTTCGGATTTAATATTGGAATGAATAAGAACAATATTAATTCATTAGGTATAATGGAAGACTTTGGTGCAGCTTCAAGCTGGGCATCAACAGAAATTGGTACAGATTATTGGATTGCTGTAGGAAGCCCTGTAGGTCAGATTAGAGGATATGTTTCTGATGGCAGATACGAAGTTTCTGATTTTGAAGGATATGATGAAGCCAGTGGAAAATGGATTTTAAAAGAAGGTGTTGCTGACGGTTCAAAAGTTGTTGGTACTGTTAGACCTGGTTCAATGAAGATTAAAAATGTAAATGTTGGAGTAGACGATCCAAGTACACCTGATATTGATGAGTCAAAATTGATTGATGAGAACGATATTACTGTAATTGGAGATGTGAACCCATTGGCTACTGGTGGTTTTAATATTTCGGCCCGAGCTTATGGATTTGATCTGTCTGCAGTATTTAGCTATAGTTATGGTAATGATGTTTATAATGCCAATAAAATTGAGTTCACTACTGCAACTCAGAATGGTCAGTATTATAATATGATTGATATTATGGCAGAGGGACAGCGTTGGACAAATATTGATGCCAATGGTCAGTTAGTAAATGATCCTGCTCAATTAACGGCTATGAATGCCAATACAACCATGTGGTCGCCATATATGACCAGAAGAGTTCTGACAGATTGGGCGATAGAAGATGGTTCATTCCTGAGAATGAATACGCTTACACTAGGTTATACCATTCCTAAATCATTAACAGAAAAAGTACGAATTAGTAACTTAAGGTTTTATGCAACTGCTAATAATCTGTTCATCTTGACTAATTATAGTGGATTTGATCCTGAAGTTTCTACAAGAAGAAAGACACCGTTAACTCCTGGAGTTGATTACTCAGCTTATCCAAAGAGTAGACAGTTTATATTTGGTTTAAACCTGAATTTTTAATTGAAGCATTTTCTAGTTATGAAAAGAATAATATATATACTAATCATATTTTTTGCAGGTGTTCTAACATCATGTGAAGATTATTTGGATGCTCCAACTCAATCTACGATGGATGAGTCTTTGATTTTTTCAAAGTTTGAATTAGCAAAGGGAGCTATTGATGGAATTAAAGAGCCTATGGGGCAGACCAACTCTTATCGTGGTCGTTTTTTAACCCACTATGGATCAAATACTGATATTGAATGGATTAATTCAACAAGTGCGAGTGCTCGTGGTGATTTATCCAGATATATAAATTCGACTACCAATACAGATATGAATCGCGATAATGTGTATTGGGCGATGTTATATAGAGGTATTGAACGAGCTAATATTTGTATTCGTGGATTAAGAGCCTATGGAAGCCCTGAACCAGGTAATGAGATGGGACAATTATTAGGTGAAGCACTTACTTTAAGAGCTATTTATTACTCTGACTTATTGAAAGCTCATGGTGATGTTGTGGCTCGTTTTGAACCTATAAGTACTGAGACGCTTTATCTGCCTAAATCAAACAGAGACGTTATTTATAAACAATTAATAGACGATTTGGAAGAAGCTGCTACATTAGTAGCCTGGCCAAATGAAACACAATTGACAGCAACTACAGAGAACGTAAATAAGGTTTTTGTAAAAGCTTTTCGTGCCCGTTTATGTTTGTGGGCTGCCGGATACTCTCAAAGAGGTGCAACTATCAGTCGTAGCTCAGATCCTGAATTATCTGTATCAACATTATATCCGATTGCATTACAAGAGTGTAAAGAAATAATGGATCATGACGGAGATTATGTTTCTCTGGAATCTGACTTTGAAACGGTTTGGAGAAAAAACTGTGAAGAAGATATTTCAGCAGGAAATGAATCTTTATGGGAAGTTCCATTCTCTGAAGGTCGTGGTCGTCATTTATTTACTTATGGTGTGCTACATGATGAAGCTGATGGTTATACAGCTCAGCCAAGAGGCGGAACATATGGTCCACTTCCTACAGTTTTCTATGATTACGATGCTAAAGATACCCGCAGAGATGTAACCTGCGTTCCTTACGGATGGTATCGTTATGACAATGATAATGGTACAGTTCAACAATTGGAAGGTGTTAATACATGGTACTTTGGCAAGTGGAGATATGAATGGATGAACAGAAGGGTGACATCTACCAATGATGATGGATTAAATAAAATCTATATGCGCTATGCTGAAGTGGTTTTGATGAGAGCTGAATTGGAGAATGAAATTAATGGTCCAACTGCCGCAGCTCCTTATTTAAAGAAAATCAGACAACGTGCATTTGAATCATCAGATTGGTCTTCAAAAGTTGATGACTATGTGAATGCTCTTACTACTAAAGAAACAATGTTTGATGCCATTGTAAAAGAACACGGATATGAGTTTTGTGGTGAAATGGAACGTAAAATGGCATTAATTCGTTGGGGATTATTGAAATCTAAAATGGCCGAAGCTAAAGACAAAATGGATAATCTTCGAAATCAGACAGGTGAGTATGCTGATGTTCCTTCTGTAGTATATTACAATGAAAATGTAATAGATAAGAATGTTTTTGGTTTGTCATTTAAATCAGTTGAATTGGATTGGTACGGATTGGAAAGAGGTGAAACAGATGATAAATCATCTGAATATACTTTCCAGGAAACATGGGTAAGTCCAACTAAGATAGATGATGATAAAATTGCTTCTTTATATACTAATGATCCGGATCAAAATCAATTCTGGCCTATCTGGCAGGTGTTTATTGATGCAAGTAATGGAATGTTAACAAATGATCCTCTTGAATAAGATTGTTTTATTAGAGAAAATTAAAAATGATACACATGAATAAAGCATTTAAATATATAGGATTGATGGGGATTGCTGCATTATTTGCACTCAATGCCTGTGATGATAATATTGATCCGGTGATTGAAGAATTAGAGTACGAAAGGATTTTTACACCACTGGATCTGGAAGCACGCATAAGTAATCAAACCACTGTTTCGTTAAGTTGGATTGACAATAAAGGTGTTGATTCTTATGTGCTAGAGATTAGCGATGATAGTCTTGAATACAGTAATATTATTCATACTGCTGAAATTTTACCTGAAGAAATACCATATGTATATGATTTACCTGCAGGTGATAGTCAATATTCTGCTCGAGTAAAAGGTATTAGTAGTACAAATACCGATTCGAAATGGGCAACATTAGCATTTAAATCTTTGCCTGAAAACCTGTTTAATAATTACGATATTGTAATGACAGGACTAGGTGAATTAACAATTAGCTGGACTCCAGGTAAAGCGGTTACTTCATTAGTATTTTATACCAGAGCTGGTGTAGAAGTATTTAGTGAAGATATTACTGCTGAGGAAATAGCGGCCGGATCTAAAAGTTTAACAGATGTTGCAAATGGAGATTATACTATTCAATTAATGAATGGTGTAAAAACCAGGGGATTTCAGGATTATGTTTTAGAAGGTACTGTTTTGATTGATTCAGGTGCTGATCTCACTGCTGCAATTACCGCAGCATCGCCTGGCGATGTTATTATGCTTCAGGCAGGTGGACAGTATGGTTTTATTGGTGATTTTACAATTGATAAGAGTATCAAAATAAAAGGACTTGATGGAGATTTGCCAGTGTTATATTTAACATCAGGTGATCGTATGTTTTATGTTGGGTCAAGCCTAACGCCATCTGATTCATTGGTTTTTGAAAAACTGCATATGAATGGGTATGTCGACTATATTGATGGTGGAAGTCAGATACGAGGGGTTTTTGATATGGAATCGGAAGCCTGTAATATTGGAGCAGTTAAATTCTTAAGCTGTGAGCTACGAAACATGGGACGCCAAGTTATGCGTTTAAGAGGTGGATCAGACCAATATGTTGGTGAATTTGTTATTGACGATTGTATCATTAATGATTTAGGACGTAGCAGTGGAAGTTATGGTGTATTCTGTGCAACAGAAACAAATACAAATGCCGGAGTTGTTAAAATAACCAATTCTACATTAAGTAATTTTGTTTGCCATTTTATTCGTTATGATGATGCTACTTTAGGCAAGAGTATTATAGTTGAGGACTGTACATTTAATAAAGTGCCATTTGCCTCTGGCAGGTACTTAATGGATGTTAGAAATGCTGTACTATCAGAAGGAATTGAAGTAACAAACTGTATTTTCGGTAATACATCATATGGTGATGAGCCATCAATATCCGGAATCAGAGCCGCTGACGGAGTAACCGTTTCTGTTTCAAATAGCTTTGCTACAACAGATTTTGTTAATTCTGGATATTCAATAGTTGAAATGTGCTCTTCTACTGGAGGAACATCAACAGAATTATGGGTAAATCCTGATAATGAAGATTTCTCTTTTATTACAGAAGGAATTGAAGCAGGTGACCCTCGCTGGTATTAAATTGTATTTATAATTTATTGGGCGCATCCGATTTGGATGTGCCCATTTTTACTATTCATCTATTATTGAAGTAATTTTACATTGTATTTTATGAAAAGGTATCTTTCAAAGGTTCTATTGTGTTGTTTGATTGTTTTTAGTGCGTGTTCAGATAAAAAGGATTCTAATGAAGAACCTTCTACAATCAAAATAGAGTTTACTAATCCAAACCCGCTATCAGTTGATATTTCAACTTATAAGCCTGTTATATCAGGTGTTATTACATCCGAAAATGCATTGGTAAGTATCAAAGCATTCAAATTAAATGGTACAACAGAAACTGTTTTAGAAGAAAGTTCTATAAATGATGGTAGTTTGGTATACAATTTCAGTTATACAATGTCATATCAAAGCACTACAACCGGTGTCAGGGTTGAGGCATATGATGAAATGGGCCAGAAAAAAACAGAAACGTTAGTCATTAATGTTGAAAGCTCAACAGCTGTTGATCCGCAACCTATTGGAACCGTAGATGCTTTCCCCGGAGCTGAAGGCTTTGGGCGATATACAACCGGAGGAAGGGGAGGTAGAATTTTCTTTGTTGAAAATTTACTGGATGATAATCAACCCGGATGTTTGCGTTATGCAATAAATCAGTCTGGTGCCCGAACCATTATTTTTAGGGTTTCAGGAACTATACATTTAAACTCACCTTTAGTAATTAGTCAGAATAATTTAACCATTGCAGGGCAGTCTGCGCCTGGTGATGGTATTTGCATTGCAGGTGATTATATGCAGATTAAAGACAATTTAGAAAATGTAATTATAAGATATATTCGTTTCAGAGCAGCCAAAGGAACTGGTGAATATGATTCGGCCTGGGGACGTAACTGCAAAAATATTATCATTGATCACTGTTCTTTCAGTTGGGGTAATGATGAGGTTGCCAGTTTCTATGATAATACTGATTTTACAATGCAATGGTGTATTATAAGTGAAAGCTTTTATCGGTCAACTCATCCCAAAGGAGATCATGGATATGGAGGTATCTGGGGTGGTATGGGAGCTACTTTTCATCATAATCTGATTGCTCATCATACCAGTAGAAATCCAAGATTTTGTGGAGCCAGGTATCACATTGATACAAGAGATACAGAAATAGTGGATTTTCGAAATAATGTGATTTATAATTGGGGATACAACAGTAGTTATGGTGGAGAAATGGGCCAGCATAATATGGTGAACAACTATTATAAATCAGGACCGGCTAATGAAAAATATCCAAACAGAATTGTTGAAATAACAGATATTAGTACTGATTATCCATATTACAGTAAATGGTATATTGATGGTAATTATGTCGATGGTTATCCTGATATCACAGCCGATAACTGGGCTGGAGGAGTTCAGGGACTGAACGGTACTGTTGTGAAAGCTTACACACCTTTTGATTTTGGTGTTATTAAAACTGATACACCTGAGGATGCTTTTGTTAAAGTATTGGCAGATGCAGGTGCTAGTTTAGCAAGAGATGTTGTGGATTCGCGCATTGTACATGAAACAGAAATGGGCATAACCACGTATCAAGGAGTTTACGGACCTGGAATTATTGATTCGGAAAATGATACTGAAGGATATCCGGTTTTGGAGCAATATAATGAAATAACAGACAATGATAATGATGGGATGAATGATGAATGGGAGTCTGCAAATGGTCTGGATCCAACAGATCCATCTGATCAAAAAGGGAAAACATTAGATGATAATTTCACTAACCTGGAGGTTTATCTGAATTATTTAATTGAGCAAAAGAATAGTAACTAAATAGTTACTATTCGCTAATCATGTGTTCTGATTAAAATGAACACGATAATAAGGGAAAACAACACTTCGTAATCAATTTTTATCTGTGGCAGAATACCAATTATTCTGTACGCAATTCCATATTTTTTATCTGAAAAGGGTATTTATTTGCACTTCGATCCTAATAGGCTAGTGACAAACAAACAAAACTAGATATGCAGAAATTAAGTAACGAAACATTAAAACGTGAAGAGTATCCCGTAAAAATTTTACAATTCGGGGAGGGTAATTTTTTAAGGGCTTTTGTTGATTGGATGATCAATAAAGCAAACAAAGAGATTGGTTTTAACAGAGGAGTAGCAATAGTGCAGCCATTAGAGAATGGTTTGGTGCCAATGCTGAAAGAACAGGATTGTCTTTACCATGTAAAGCTCGAAGGGATGAAAGATGGTAACCCCATTACACAAACAGAGTTGGTCGATGCTGTTCAGGATGCATTAAATCCATATAGCGAATACGAAAAGTACCAGCAATATTTTTTAAGTCCTGAACTGGAACTGGTTGTTTCAAACACTACAGAGGCTGGTATCTCAAGAGTGGAGAATGAGGATATTTATGCTAAGCCTCCAAAATCATTTCCGGGCAAGGTATGTCAGTTGTTGTATCAACGATATGAACATTTTAACGGAGCAGCTGATAAAGGCATTACTTTCTTTTGCTGTGAGCTGATTGATAAAAATGCTACAGTACTGAAGGAAATTGTATTTGAATTAGCTGAACAAAATAACCTGGGAGAAGGGTTCATTAACTGGTTAAACGAAAGCTGTAATTTCTGCAGTACGCTGGTTGACCGCATTGTTACAGGTTTTCCAAAAGATAATATCAAAGAGATTCAGGCTGAATTAGGTTACGAAGATAACCTGGTTGTGGTAGGTGAATATTTTCATTTATGGGCTATTGAGGCACCGGATCATGTAAGGGAACAATTTCCGTTCGACAAAGCAGGTTTAAATGTTGTTTGGTTGAATGACATGACCAAATTCCGAGATAAGAAAGTGCGCATTTTAAATGGTTCACATTCTGCAATGGTTGCCTTAAGTATGCTAAGCGGATATCAAACTGTAATGGAGGCTTTTAATGATGAGACCATTTCAGAATTCATCCAAAACATGGTAAGTGAAGAGGTGAGTCCTAATATCGCAGGAGACAAAGAGGCGCTCAAAGTTTTTGCAGACGAAATTCTGGAACGTTTCTATAATCCATACATTAAGCATTACCTTAAGGATATTTCATTAAACTCTATATCAAAATGGGTAACCCGCGATTATCCTTCATTAATCGATTCATTTAATCGGACAGGAGAATTGCCAAAGCGATTAACTTTATCATTAGCAGCCTTGATTACTTTGTATAAAGGTGAATACAACGGTTTGTCATTTAGTATTACAGACACTCCCGAATATGTTCAATTTATTCAGAACGAATGGAGTAGTGCTAAAAGTGTGAATGAGAAAGTGGAAACTATTTTATCAAATAAGGAAGTCTGGGGTGTAGATTTTACAGCTATTGATGACCTTATTGCTGAAGTAGCAACATATGTTAATGCCATCTTAGCAGAAGGTATTGCAACTGTATTGAAAAAAGTAGCATAAATAATGAAGAACAGTATTAAAATTCACCCTGATGACAGTGTAGTGATTGCTTTGGAAGCAATCAGTAAAGGGGATTTGATTTTAGTTGAAGGGAATGAAATTGTGGTGAATGATGATGTTCCACAAGGGCATAAAATAGCGATAAAATCAATCAATAAAGGCGAGCATATATTAAAATATGCTGCCTCAATTGGTATCGCTCAGGCCGATATAAAAGTGGGTGATCATATTCATGTTCATAATTTACGTACCGGTTTAGGTGATAACCTGGCATACTGTTACAATCCAAACGGGAAAGAAATACAAAGTTCTGCTGAAGGATTAACATTCAATGGATATCAAAGAGCAAACGGAGATGTTGGTATTAGAAATGAGTTATGGATAGTACCAACCGTTGGATGTGTAAATGGTCAGGCTCGCTTAATAGCCAATCAGTTAAAACAAGAAGCTGATTTATCACACATCGATGATGTGGTGGTTTTAGGTCATCAGTATGGTTGTTCGCAGTTAGGAGATGATCATAGTAATACCCAAAGAGCCTTGTCGCAATTAATCAAGCATCCTAACGCAGGAGCAGTTCTGGTATTAGGACTTGGGTGTGAGAATAATCAGATCTCATCATTAAAAGAGGTGATTGGCGATTACAACGAAAGTCGTATTCGATTTTTGATTGCGCAAGAAGTAGAAGATGAGGTAGAGGTTGGTCTTGAAATGGTTAAGGAACTTGCTGAATTAATGAAGCAGGATAGCCGTACAGCCCAACCTGTGTCTAAACTACGTATTGGTTTAAAATGCGGTGGCAGCGATGGTTTCTCTGGTATTACTGCAAATCCTTTATTGGGACGTTTCTCAGATTGGTTGGTAGGTCAGGGTGGTACAACTGTTCTGACTGAAGTGCCCGAAATGTTTGGTGCTGAAACCTTATTGATGGACAGGGCCGATTCGGAAAGTGTTTTTGATAAGACTGTTTCGATGATTAATGGCTTTAAGGATTATTTTCGTCGTCACGATCAACCAATTTACGAAAATCCTTCTCCTGGAAATAAGAATGGTGGAATTACTACTCTGGAAGAGAAATCTTTGGGGTGTGTTCAGAAAGGTGGTACAGCCATTGTAACCGATGTACTTGATTATGCTGATCCGATTGTCAAGAATGGATTGAATTTACTTTGGTCACCTGGTAATGATTTGGTTGCAGCTTCTGCACTGGGATTCTCAGGTTGCCAAATGGTACTATTTACTACCGGAAGAGGAACTCCGTTCGGAAGCTTTGTGCCAACAGTAAAAGTAGCCACCAATACCCAACTATTCGAGCATAAATCGAAATGGATGGACTTTAATGCAGGTGTGCTGGTTGAAGGTGCAGATATGAATGAAGTTCGTAAAGACTTTACAAATTATCTGATTGAAGTTGCCAACGGAAAGAAATTAAATCACGAAATAACAGATTTTAAGGAAATAGCCATTTTTAAGAGTGGTGTTACATTATAAGCGCAATTACAACAACCTGCTTAAATTGTAAATAATACCTGATTGTTATGAAAAAAATAATTCTGACAGCATTTATGGTTTTGCTGACAATGGGAATGGTTAAGGCCACAGACTATTATGTAGCAAAAACAGGCAGCGATTCCAATACAGGAACATCGTTGGATTCACCTCTTGCTAATGTTACAACAGCCATTAGTAAGGCAGTAGCAGGTGATGTAATTTATATTCGTGAAGGAGAGTATAAATACTCGACTAAAATAAGCCTGAGTCGGAGTGGAACTGCAGCTAATCCAATTCAGATGATGGCTTATCAGAACGAAAAAGTGATCATCGATTTCTCGCAAATGGCACTTGATAGTGGTAACCGGGGATTTAGTTTGAGTGGTCAGTATTGGATCATTAAAGGTTTGACCATCCGCAGAGCAGGTGATAACGGAATGTTTATTTCCGGAAGTTACAACACCGTTGAAAACTGTATTTTTTACGAGCATCAGGATACGGGTCTTCAACTGGGAAATGGTGCTTCTGAAAATAATATTATCAACTGCGATAGCTACGGAAATGCTGATCCAACAGATTATGGTGATGCTGATGGATTCGCCTGTAAAATGGATGTTGGAAACAATAACTATTTCTATGGATGTCGTTCATGGCTGAATGTAGATGATGGCTGGGACGGTTATTTGCGTGGGACAGATGATGTTTATACTGTTTTGGAGAACTGCTGGACATGGCGAAATGGATATTTCCTGAACGGAACAGATGCAGGAGCAAGTGCTAATGGAAATGGATTTAAAGTTGGTGGAAGTGATGATAAAACGTTGATGCATAATTTTACCCTAATCAATTGTGTTGCTTTCGATAATAAAGCAAAGGGATTTGATCAGAATAACAATAAGGGTGATATGTATTTCTATAACGGAACATCGTATCGGAATAAAGGAAATAATTATTCTATTCCTTCAGCAGTTAATTCAGCCAAAGAAGCTGAGGTTGTCAATTGTATTTCAGTAGAAGGAAGCAATAAAGTAAGCTTGACTTCAAGTGTATTGCAACAAACCAATAGCTGGAATGGGTTCACCTGTAATTCGGCTGATTTTGTTAGCCTCGATACGACGGGTGTTACCGGTCCGCGACAAGCAGATGGTAGCCTTCCTGATCTGGATGTTTTTAAACTGGTCCAGGGAAGCGATCTGATTGATGGTGGCACTGATTTAGGTTATGATTTTTATGATGATGCTCCGGATTTAGGAGCCTTTGAAACCAACTACAATCAAACCGGGATATTTAGTCCTGTAAACGAGATTGATTACGAACTGTTTTTACATGGTAATCCTGTTACATCCAAAGTAAGATTTAGTTATCAGGCAGGTGAATTACCTTTAAAAGTAACGGTTAATGTGGTATCACTTAATGGAAGCGTTATAGAATCTGTTAATTTGCCTGCTAAAGCATCAAGATGTTATGGCGAAGTTGATATAAATGCATGTTCGAATGGTATGTATATTCTTCAATTAGTATCGTCTAAAGGAATGCAGAGCAAATTGTTTGTTAAGCAATAATTACCCATAATTAATAATAGAGAAATGCCTGTGGATTTAATATCTGCAGGCTTTTTTATTGATTATTTAATGTCAGATGATATTGGTGATAGATAGAATATGAGACGTGTTTAAAGCTTGAGCTTAAATACTTCTTTTCGTTTAATAAACAGTTAATCATTTTAATAAGTAGTCTTCTCCGTATTGATAGTCTATTGCATCAGTTATTTGAAATGTATTAGCTTCTGTATTAATGGACAAGGTTCTGGTGTAAAATGGTTTAATTTAAGAGTTTTAAAACAAAAAAAAGCTGCCCAAACGGACAGCCTTAAATCTTTATTCGGAAACTTGATTATTTAATTACCTGTATCTTACTTACCTTAGAAACCCCATTGCTGTAGGTTTGTTTTTGGATATAAATACCTGTTTTAAGAGAGTTTTGTTCATCACCAACATAAACTCCGCCCAAGTTATAAAGTTCAGTTTTAACAACTGTACCATTAAAATCAATTCTGTTTATTGAAGTTGACACACCATCAACAACAACTCCTGTTGGTACAGCTGTTCCAGGTTCAAACTCTCCTGATGTATCCCATGCAATCCAATCCAGGTAACCATCGGTATCATTTGAACCACCATCACCAAATTTAACAACTCTTGACTGAGTACCTTGGTTTGAGGTACCAGTCGCAATTGGTGTTGCATCTTCATCCATATATGCTTTCCATGCAGTACCATTCATTGTAATACGGTAGGTGTGCCAGGTATTTACATCAATATCAGATGCATATGCTGAGGAACCTAAATCATCACTGAATTTGACTCTAGAATTATCATATTCTAAGTAAATTTTTAAACGACCATCAATAGTATTGATTTCAAATTCAAGACCATCAGTTCTGGTAACACCTGTTTTTGTTCTAAACATTACAGTAATGGCAGTACTTTTATCACCATCCATTTTAAAAGAACCTTTTGAACTATTGTCACCATCAACACCTAATCCGTGAATCACGGATAAAGCATCCACTGTTTCAAGAGTATAGACAGTTGCATTACTGCTTGCATCTGATTCAGCCCAGGCTGGATCAGCACTAAGAGGCATAACATCACACGTATAGATTGTCCAGGTTTGAGCATTAACCATTCCTATAAAAAAGCAGCCTAATAAGATTGTAAAGATTTTTTTCATACTGATTTAATTTTAAAAGTTATTATCATAAAATTAAAGCTTATGAATGGTTACAAGGGTGTATGTTTAATCGTAAAAAGGGGGGCAAATATCAGAATGATTGTATGAGTATTGCTCTTATAGCCTTGATTGTAAAGGATTCCTTTTTTCTAATTGAAATTGCTATTACAAATGTCGGAATACAAAAAGAGGCAACCGAAAGGCTACCTCTTTATAGTAAAATATAAATCTATTAAAGATCAAAAAGACGTTTTAGATGTCGGTCGTAAATGTTTTCGTAAACGCACTCACCAATTATATCGGCATGTTTTTTCAAAAGTGGTAAGTAAACATCCGATTGTAGGGCAGCAAGTTTATATGCCACATGAACTAACTGACGCATGTTGGGGTTGTACTGCGGATGGTCCGGAATATGACGAATAGCGTTTGCCATATCATCTGCACTCCAGTCGGCAATAGCTTCTTTCGATGGTAATTCATCTGTTTTAATATCAATTACATCAGCGTATGGCGCACATAGTTCATCGATTTTTGCTAAAGCCTTGCCATAAAGATCTTTAATAAACTGCAAAGCATCACCACCCGCCATTGACAAGCCAATAACTTCTTCTAACCATGTTGTGCCGGCTGTTTTTACATGGATTCCTTTATCCAGTTTTTTCAGGATGTTACCGATGTAAGGATAAATAGAAAATTTATCAGAGCCAGAGTGGACACTTAATTTAATTTCAGCAGGTAAGCCAAACTCAGCCACACATTGATCCAATACATGCAGATCTTGTTCAAATTCTTTCGCAAAATCAAGTGGATTACCTGTGTAATCTACTCCTTTGTTGAATCGACCAGAGAATTTAGGGGCGATGGTCTGAACAGGAATTTTTTCAGCAGCCAGCATCTTTAATATAAAGAATAATTCAATTGGAGTCTGTGGTTTAGGAACTTCATCCATGGATACTTCAGTGATGAAATTTCCTTTTCCCTTGGCATCTTCTATAATTTTATAGATTGCTCCGGCTTTTTGTGCTGCAAATAGATACTGACCTGCCAGTTTCTTCAAGTCATCGCGTTTTACCTCAAAAGGTTCATCTATACCTGTAATCGAAACTTTTCCAATATAGATTTCACAACTGTTGATAAACGCATCGATGTCAGCGTCAGAGGCTGGTTTGCCAATATATCCGGCTACATCAATGGTGAAAAAGTCAGATGAAGGTAAAAAACGATCAACTGTATCCAGATTAATATGATCTGCATCTACAAAGTATTGATTATCCCAACCCAACGCTTTAACGCTGGCATCAGCTTCCACACGAACGTCATCAGGATGAGTTCCTATAGTTGTATGTTCGCGGTTAGATTTGTTCCAGACAGGGCAAATATCATAACCCATGTCACGAACTTTTATTACAGCCTTTAGCTGGGCATTGCCCTGGTGACCAAAACGGTCGCCTACACCAAAGGAGTACTTCGATAATTTTTTCATAACTGTTGATTTTATTTAGTTTAACTAATATGCCCAAGGCATCAGGATTTTTCTTAGTTTGTAATAACCTTGTCTGGAGGTTATTTTTTCTTTTCCCTTATTTTTAAAACAATCCCATGTTTTCAGCATTGACAATGTCAATGGGTTGAAATTCTTTCTTTTCAGGAATTGTATTTAAAGTCAGATAATCAAACAGCTTTTTAAATGCTTTCTCAGCTTGTTCAACAGGTCGTTGTCCAATTAAAAATTGAATAACTCTTCGTTGAAGGTAGGTTACATTTTTCCCAAATAATTCATAACCTACCAGAAATATGTCACGTTTACCCTTATTATATAAATATTCGGCAACCGAATATGTTCTTGAACTTGAAACAAGAATGGCCCCGATATTATTTTCTTTATCAAAAATTGGATCCAGCACTTCTGACACTACATTAGGCTGGGCACTCGGTATTTCAATGCTTATTTTCTCACCTGTATTAATTCCGGCGTCCATAAAATAGCTCAGAAATCCTTTGTTACGACTGTTCAGATGCTGCGTATTTTCCAAATCGAGCGACATATTCACAATCAATACATCTTTATCTTTTGTTATGCCCATGTCAATAAGGCTGGCAGCAACACGTCCACTTTGATATGCATCTTCTCCTAAAAATGTCAGGCAATTGGTGTTATTAATGAAAGTATCAATAAAAACATAGGGAATATTTTCATCATCCAGTAAATGACAAAAAGTATCCGATTCCTTTTTCATTATAGGAGCAAAAATAACTCCGTGAGGCTGCCAATTCAGAATAGACTTTGTTTTGTCTTCAAAGTCAGAAGTATTATACATCTCATAACGGTAAAACTGTGTCTGAACCGTAAATGGCTGAACAGCCTCAACTCCATTTAATATGCCCTGTGGATGTTTATCCCAGAAGAGGTTGTCGCCATAACTTTGAGGTATTAAAACGGCAATGCGATAGGCTGTTGAAGATTTTAATACACGAGCCGCAATATTGGGTTGATATTTCAACTCTTTTGCAATCTCTAAAATACGGGTTTTAGTTTCAGCTTTAACCTCGCCACGATTGTGTAATACTCTGTCAACTGTACCAATAGAAACACCTGCTTTTTCAGCAATGTCCTTTATTCGGGTCTTTCTGCCGTTCATAGATTCTGAGTGGAAACCGGGAGTATTAACATCTCCCGGTTTTTATAAATTGAAATAATATTGAATGATCAAAGAAGATTATTCAACAACGATTGGCTTATATTGAGGAACTAATGATTTCATAATGATCCATCCAATAAGGTAAGCAACCGCACAAATTGAGAAGATAATCAGATAACCAGAAGGTTTTCCTTCAAATCCGAATAATCTCATTTTTGATTCATCTGCAAAATCAAATAAAAGACCAGATCCTTTATTAATCATTGCAGAACCGATACCTCCAGCCATACCACCGATACCTGTAATAGTTGCAATAGATGATTTAGGGAACATATCTCCAATGGTAGAGAAGATGTTAGCCGACCAGGCCTGATGAGCTGCACCGGCAATACCGATAATGATGATAGGGAACCAATATGAATATGCTCCTAATGGTTGAGCCAATAAAGCAAGTAGTGGGAAGAAGGCAAAAATTAACATTGACTTCATTCGACCTGCATATGGGTTCATTCCTTTTTTATCTACAAAATAAGTTGGTAACCAACCGCCAATGATTGATAATAAAGTAATGGCATACAACACAAATAATAAGACCTGAGCCATGGTAGTATCAGAAGTTAATCCATACACATCACTGATATACGCTGGTGTCCAGAATAAATAGAACCACCAAACACCGTCAGTCATAAACTTACCTACGATAAAAGCCCATGTTTGCTTATACTTAAAACTATTCCAGAAACCAATTTTATTTCCGGCTTTTTCAGTATCAACAGAATGCTCTTTAATAACTTCATCATCCTGGTTGATATAAGCTAACTCAGCTGCATTTACTTTTGGATGCTCATTAGGTTTTTTATACATAAATACCCAGAATCCCATCCAGATAAAACCAAGCACACCAATTACTATAAATGCCATTTCCCATCCAAAATAATGAGCTATGACAGGTACAGAAATAGGAGCTGCTAAAGCACCTACAGTAGCACCGGCATTAAAAATACTGGTTGCATAAGCACGGTCTTTTTTAGGAAAGAATTCTGCAGTAGCTTTAATAGCTGCCGGAAAGTTACCTGCTTCACCAATGGCCAGTACAAAACGTGCAAAAATAAAGAGGGTCACACTTACACTGACAATGAGTCCAACATCTTTTACCTTTTCAATTGCATGCAGCGCCCCTTCGAAACCTACAAACCATTCACCTGCTACGATACCTGAAGTAGCAATGCCACAGAATGCATGTAATACGGCACCTACAGACCATACTCCAATAGCCCAAAGGAATCCTTTTCTAGTATCCATCCAGTCGACAAATCGACCGGCTACTAAAAGTCCGATAGCATAAAATATGGAGAACAATGCGGTAATATTACCATAGTCTGAATCTGTCCAGTGGAATTCAGGTGCAATAAAGTCCTTCCATGTCAACGACAGAACCTGCCTGTCTAAGTAATTGATTGTTGTTGCAAAGAACAACAGTGCACAGATTGCCCATCTGTAGTTTGTCATTTTGTTTTGGTTACTAGCCATTTAGTTAGTTATTTAAGTTTATACATTATAAGTCGTCGATGCCGTATCACCACCTCTTCCTGTCCAGTTGGTATGGAAGAATTCGCCACGAGGCTTGTCAATTCTTTCATAGGTATGTGCGCCAAAATAGTCGCGCTGAGCCTGTAACAGGTTGGCAGGTAAACGTTCACATCTGTATCCGTCAAAATAATTTAAGGCAGTTGTTAAAGCAGGAGCCGGAATACCGTTAGTCAAGGCAGCAGCAGCTACTCTTCTCCAACCAGCCTGCGCTTTTTCAACTTTTTCTTTGAAGTAAGGATCCAGTAACAAGTTGGAAAGTTCGTTGTTATTATCGAATGCTTCCTTAATCTTACCTAAGAAAACAGAGCGAATAATACATCCGCCTCTCCACATCAAAGCAATGCCTCCGTAATTTAGTTCCCATCCGTATTCTTCAGCAGCAGCACGCATCAAGGCATAACCTTGTGCATACGAAACAATTTTAGATGCAAAAAGAGCATCGCGTAGATCGTCAATTAATTGTTTTTTATCGCCAGTGAATGATGGTGTTGGTCCGCTTAATATTTTTGATGCTGCAACTCTTTCTTCTTTAATAGCTGATAAACAGCGAGAGAATACAGCTTCTCCAATCAAGGTTAATGGAATACCAAGATCTAGGGCTGCAACGCCAGTCCATTTACCGGTTCCTTTTTGACCTGCAGTATCCAGAATTTTATCTACTAACGGAGATCCATCTTCATCTTTAAAAGCAAGAATGTCGCGGGTGATTTCAGTCAGATAACTATCCAGGTCACCAGTGTTCCACTCTTTAAAAACTTCGTGCATTTCATCAGCCGACATACCCAACAGATCTTTCATAATCTGGTAAGCTTCGGTTATCAACTGCATATCACCATATTCGATACCGTTATGAACCATTTTTACAAAGTGACCGGCTCCGTCTTCACCTACCCAGTCGCAACAAGGTGAGCCATCCTCAACTTTAGCTGCAATAGCCTGGAAAATAGGTTTCACCAAAGGCCATGCTTCTTTTGAACCACCAGGCATGATGGAAGGGCCTAATAATGCTCCTTCTTCACCACCTGACACCCCGGTTCCGATATAAAGAATACCTTTTTCCTGAAGGTATTTAGTGCGTCGGTTGGTATCAGGGAAATGAGTGTTACCACCATCAATTAAAACATCTCCTTTTTCAAGATATGGAAGAATCGATTCAATGGTAGTATCAACTGCCGGACCTGCTTTGATCATCAACATGATTTTGCGTGGACGCTCAATTGAGGCAACAAATTCTTCAAGGGAATGTGCTCCCCTGATATTTTTATCTTTTCCACGGTTGGCTAAAAAGTTATCTACTTTTTCGGTTGAACGGTTGAAAACACTTACAGTAAATCCTTTGCTTTCCATGTTTAGAACCAGGTTTTCGCCCATTACAGCCAATCCAACTAATCCTATGTCTGATAAATTTTTCATTTTCTTGAAGGTTATTTTTATTTATTAATCTTTAAATCGATCTGGGTGAGCCCAAAGACCCATAGCCGGATTGGAAATATAATAAATTTCTTCTCCATCGGGTAGTGTATTGAATCCATCAACTAACTTTTCTGGATTATAACGAGCTATCATCTCGTCCAGAGGAGCATATTTAAAGTTTACAGATTCAATCTCATCTTTTGTCAAATGACCTGGACAGTAGGTGATTGAAAAACGTCCTTCGCTACTTCCGTGCATTAAATGAGCGGCAGCGCCAAGGTTGCTTTTTAAATCATCATTTTCTTCAATGGCTTTTAAAGTTGCAGGAGTTCCGCAGTAGCCATATTTGCGAATTAACTGGTCGATGGTAGCATCTTCACCAAATTCTTTTAGTGCGGGTGCCAGTACAATTAATTCGGCATTGTCTGCCAGGGCCATTCTGGTTCGATACACACTTTTATTACCTAGCCATGTGCTTTTAAACTCAGACGGATCTAAGTAAACAACCACTTTTTTAAGCGGTTGTTCAACCATTTTAAAATTAACCTTTAACGATAATGCTGCAGCCAATTCAAATACTTCAACATTATCTCCTATAAATAATCCACGAGTGACTGATTTGCCACTGTCGTCTTTACCTATTACTGTTAAAACATAGATGATAGGCAGGTGATTGGTGAAATTATCTGAAGCGTAGTTCAGCAATTGCCGAACCGGAGATTGAGTACGACCCATAATCCGTTCCATACCGTAAGCTGCACCCACAAAATGACTTTTGTTGATGCCTTCAGAACCTCCTGTACCAACAAATATGTTTTTGTTATAATTAGCCATACCTATTACTTCGTGTGGGACCACCTGACCAATGGATAGGATCAGATCATGTTCGCCATCAAGTAATAATTTATTTACCTGTGCTGGCCAGGTATAGTTTACCAGTCCTTCTGTTGCTTCAGATACATATTCGGCCGGAATCTCTCCAACTGTTACAATGTCGTTTCGCCAGTCATGCACTCTGAAAAGAGATGTCGGAACACCCTGAAACATATGGTTGATTTCTTCTGCAGTCATTGCTGCATGTGTTCCAAGAGCAGGTAAAACATCTTTTAGCTTATCGCCAAAATACTCATAGGTGAATGTTGTTAGCTCACCAGCCTTGGAATGAAATCTTGTATAATCGGGAGGAATTGCCAGTACTTTTTCCTTGTTACCCAGTTTTGTCAAAGCTTCAAACAAGCCTTTTTTCAAATCTGTATCACTGAGTACTGTATTTTCCGATCCTTTTTGATAGTAAATCATTGCTGTTGTTTTAAGAGTGCTGATTAACGTTGAACTCTTGCGTTTCCTTCCCAGACACTCCAAACCATCGCTTCATCAGCTGGTTGGGCATAATCGGTAAGGAAGGTAGTTGCCAGGGCTCCTGAGGCCCATCCGAACTGCATGGCTTTTTCAGCCGGCATTTCTTTTAAAACACCATAAAGCAATCCACCCACAAAACCATCTCCGCCACCGATACGATCCAAAACCGTAATCTGACGTGGTTCAATTACATGCCAGTTGGTATCTTGCAGCATTATTGCACCCCAAAGATGTTGGTTGGTGCTGATTACTTCGCGTAATGTGGTGGCAAAAATAGATGCTCCCGGATAAGTTGCTTTAACTCGGGTGATCATCTCTTTGAAACTATCAATTTTTGATTGCAAGCCTTCTCCACCTGCTTCGGGTCCTTCAATACCCAGGCATAACTGGAAATCTTCTTCGTTACCCACTAAAATATCGGAAACAGATGCTATCTCTGAAAATATTTCTCCTAATTCCTTTTCGCGACCTTTCCAGAATGTTGCTCTGTAATTTAAGTCAAAAGCAATTCGTGTACCATGTTTTTTTGCTGCTCTGGCCAATTCAAGGCAAAATTCACTGGTCTCAGGCGAAAGGGCAGCTATCAAGCCTGAAAGATGTACAATCTGTACTCCATCCTGACCAAATAATTTTTCAATATCAAAATCCTTCACACTTAAAGTGCGACCTACTTCACCGGCACGGTCGTTTTGTACACGTGGTCCACGTGAACCATAACCGCTATCAGCAATATTAAACTGATGACGGTATCCCCATGGTCCTCCCTGAGGCACTTCCGGACCTTCAAAGTCCATATGACGGCCTTTAAGATTGCTTTTAATAAACTCGGCAATGGGGCTTCCCTGAACAAATTTTGTTAATACTTTTACCGGTAAACCCAGGTATGAAGCAATGCTTGCGACATTGGTTTCGGCACTTGTGGCATACATGGTAAATTGATCGCTGCTGTAAACGGGCTGGCCGTTTGGTGGCGTAATGCGAACACCCATACTGGTGGGTACTACCAGAGCATATTTGCAGTTGTTTTTCAATTGAATACTCATTGTTATTTTGATCTAAGGGTTTTCAAGTATTTTACATTTGCTGGGAAGATAGCAGTAAATGGCATTTCACCATCTACTGCCAAGAGTTTACTTCAATAATTGCAATTTATTTTGTTTAAACACCACTAAAGGCGCTAAAACCTCCATCAACAGGAACAACAACACCGGTAACGAATTTTGACCAGTCGGAAACCAAATATAATAAGGTTCCGGCCAGTTCTTCTGCGTCGCCGTAGCGTCCCATCGGTGTGTTATTTATAATTTTCTGTCCGCGAGGTGTTGGCGATTGAGTTTGCTCATCAACCAACAAAAAGCGATTTTGGTTAGTTAAGAAAAAACCAGGGGCAATGGCATTTACTCTGATTCCTGTTTGAGCAAAGTGTACTGCCATCCACTGCGTGAAATTGTTAATAGCAGCCTTAGCTGCCGAATATGCCGGAATCTTAGTGAGTGGCGTATAACTGTTCATCGAAGAAATATTGATGACAACACCGTTTCTTTTCTCCAGCATGTCTTTTGTAAAAATCAAAGAGGGTAGGAGTGTCCCTTTAAAATTAAGATCGAATACATTATCAAAACCTTCCATCTGCAAACCATAAAAGGTTTTTTCAAGGTCAGAAATGTTTTCTTCTGTAATCATCTCAACCTGTGTCGTGGCTGAAGCAGAGTTTCCTCCTGCACCGTTTATCAGATAGTCGATGGTACCTAATTCGTTGTGGATGATTTCCAATGCTTTTACAAGAGATTCCTTGTTTAAAACATCGGCAGAGATACCAATTGATTTAGAACCGGTTGCATCTTCAATTTCTTTGGCAACCTTATCAGCTGACTCCTGATTACGATTTAAAATGGCTGTTTTAACTCCTTTAGTGGCTAAACCATGAGCCATGGCAGAACAGAGTATTCCTGAACCGCCAGTAATTACCGCTACTTTGTTTTTTACATTTAATTCCATGGATTAATTCTTTACTTCTTGGATATTAGCTATCAATTCTTTCACTTTATCAGCAAGGGCAGAATAGTTTTTAGCGTCCATAATATCCTTTGGAAATAAGTTTGATCCCATTCCCACACAGGTTACTCCTGCATCAAACCATTTTTTAAGGTTATCTTTTTCAGTGGTAACACCTCCTGTTGGCATTATATCAGTCCAAGGCATTGGAGCCTTAACTGCTTTTACAAAAGATGGTCCTCCAACTTCCGACGCAGGGAATACTTTAACTACTTCTGCACCTAATTCTTGTGCTTTATTAATTTCTGAAATGGTTCCGCAACCTGGCGACCACATTATTTTTCTGCGGTTACAGATGCGGGCCATGTTTTCATTCAATAATGGTGAAACAATAAAGTTAGCACCCGACTGAATGTATAAGGCAGTGGTTGCTTCTTCAACAATTGATCCGGCACCTAAAATCATACCGGGCAATTCTTTTAAAGCATACTTGTTTAGTTCGCTGAATAGTTCGTGCGCAAAATCACCACGGTTAACGAATTCAAAAACACGAATTCCACCATCATAACATGCTTTTACAACATTTTTACACACATCTAAATCGGCATGAAAAAACACAGGTACAACACCGGTTTCTTTCATCGCCATAAATACTTCTGTTCTGGAATATTTTGCCATTTTTTATCAAAATAAAACAAGCCGGAGCAAGTATATGTTAACAAGCTCCTCCAAGAAATTACTGTACTCCGACTTGTTGTAATCAAGCATTTTTTATCTAAAGTCCGAAGTTATAAGTCTGAAGTCCGTTTGTTAAATGTACTTCTTTCTATAAAAACTTCTGCTTTTATTACTTATCGTGAAACTCTTCCTGAAGCGTCGCCACCCATCAATTTCTCTACCTCTTCAACAGATACCTGGTTGAAATCACCCGGGATGGTATGTTTCAAACAAGATGCTGCTGTAGCAAAGTTGATGGCTTTCTGATCATCGCCTTCATAAGCAATTAAACCGTAGATTAAACCACCCATAAAAGAGTCTCCACCACCTACACGGTCAACAATGTGTGTAATTTGATAGGTAGGTGCCTGAAATAGGTTTTCACCATCGTAGATTACACCCGACCAGCTGTTGTGATTAGCACTTACCGATCCACGAAGGGTAGTAATTACTTTCTTGACGCGTGGGTATAATTTCATTATCTGTTGAGATACGCTACGATAAGCTTCTGCTTCAACGTGTCCACCAGTAATATCAACACCTTCAGGTTTGATACCCAATACCATTTCAGCATCTTCTTCGTTACCTAAAACAATGTCACAACCTGCAACGAGTTCCGGCATAACTTCAGAAGCTTTTTTGCCGTACTTCCATAGGTTTTTGCGATAGTTTAAGTCACATGTAACAGTAACTCCCATTTTATTAGCAACCTGAATGGCTTCCAGACATGCATCTGCAGCTCCCTGAGAAACAGCAGGTGTAATTCCTGTCCAGTGGAAGTAATCTGCATCCTTCAATATTTCTTCCCAGTTAAACATTCCTTTTCCAACTTCAGAGAAGGCTGAGTTTGCACGGTCGTATACCACTTTACTGGCACGTGCCACAGCTCCTGTTTCAAGGAAATAAATACCTAATCGATCTCCACCGTGAAGAATTTTGTCGGTATTAACACCGTACTTTTGAAGATCCATCTGGCACGATTTACCAATGTCGTTGTTTGGTAATCGGGTAACAAATGAAACATCTACGCCATAGTTGGCAAGTGATACAGCTACGTTAGCCTCGCCACCGCCAAAGGTAGCTTCAAATGATGTAGCTTGAGTAAAGCGCTGGTAACCAGGGGTGGCCAGACGTAACATGATTTCTCCAAAAGAGACTACTTTCTTTGACATTTCTATTAAAAATTAAAGTATGTTTTTGCGTTTTTATAGGAAACTCCTTCAACCATTTGTTTTAAGATAGATTCATCATTAGGAATCATACCTTTTTCAACTTCTTTACCCAGATGATTACAAACAATTCGACGGAAATACTCGTGACGAGGGTATGATAAGAAGCTACGGCTGTCGGTTACCATACCAACAAAGCGACTCAATAATCCCAAAGCAGAAAGGTCTAACAGATGTTTTTCCATTCCTGTTTTTTGATCAAGGAACCACCATGCTGCTCCATATTGTACTTTACCAACAGTAGAGCCATCGTTGAAATTACCACACATGGTAACCATCATCTCATTATCAGCTGGATTTAAGTTGTAAAGAATGGTTTTTGCCAACTGATCTGTGGTATCCAATAAGTTCAGGAATTGCGACATTTTAAGCGCATTCTGAGAATTGTTGATTGAATCCCAACCTGTGTCAGCTCCCATAATATTGAATTTACGGGTATTGTTGTTACGTAAAGCTCCAACGTGGAATTGTTGTGTCCATCCGCGTTTGTGATTTAACTTGGCCAATTCTGCCATTACACAACAACGGTATTTTTCAGTTTCTTCTTCGTCAATTGTTTTACCAGCCATTAATTTTAGGAAGATTGCATTAACTTCCTCTTGAGTATAAGCAGCAAAGAAGAAGCGGTCTGGTCCACTATCAGAAGCTCGGGCACCTAATTCATGAAAATATGCATGGCGACGATCCAATGCTTCAATCAAATCAGTTAAAGATGAGATGGACACATCAGCAACTTCTCCTAATTTCTCAATGTATGCTTTGAATTGAACAGGATCTTCTGTTTTAATAACATTATCGGCACGATAGGTTGGCACGACTTTAATATGATAACCTTCTTCTTTTAATTGCTTGTGATAGCGAAGATCGTCAGCAGGATCATCTGTAGTACCAACTACTTCTACATTTATCATCTCCAAAAGTTTTCTGGTACTGTAGTCTGGAGTTTGAATCATTGCTTTGGTAGTCTCAAAGATTTTTTCAGCTGTAACAGGAGAAAGTAAATCTGTGATGTTAAAATAACGGGCAAGTTCCAGATGGGTCCAATGGTAAAGAGGATTACCAGCTGTGTAAGGAACTGTCTCAGCATATTTCATGAATTTCTCCTTGCCAGAAGCTTTGCCGTTACAATAGTGTTCGTCTACGCCGTTAATGCGCATTGCACGCCACTTGTAATGATCACCTTCCAGCCATATTTGTCCCAGACTCTCGAATTGACGATCCTCGGCAATAAACTGTGGATTTAAATGACAATGGAAGTCAATGATTGGTTGGTTCTCTGAATACTCGTGGTATAATTTTTTTGAAGTCTCGGTTTCCAAAAGGAAATCCTTGTGTATAAATGGTTGCATCATCTAAAAAGATTTGAATTGTCATTAGCCGTTAACGAACACGAAGATGCAACGCAAAATTTATTTTTGCAATATTTACGATGAAAATTTTTTTAGTTAATATATTTAAATAGCAGAAAATGAGAAAGATAAAATTTTAATTTAAAATGAATTTTATTTAGCTGTAAATCACTCGAATGAATTATTCAAATGTTTTAAGTTGAAAAAATATTGAGATAAAACTTGTTTTGTGTGCAAACGATTGTATTTTTGTATTGCTTTAATGTGAATAGTATTTATTAAGGCAGAAATTAATTGCTGATTATAGTATATGACTAATGAAAAAAGTAACCATAAGTGATATTGCCAGGAAATTAAATATGACAGCCTCTACTGTTTCGAGGGCTTTGGCAAATAATACACGGGTTAGTGAAAGTACACGGGCAAAAGTGCAGGTGACAGCCAGGGAGATGGGATATCAGCCGAATGTTATGGCAGCTTCGTTGCGCAAAGGAACAAGTGATTCCATTGGTATGATTGTACCACGAATCAATCGTCATTTCTTTAGCAATGTAATCAGTGGAGTTGAGGAAATATTAAATCCGGCCGGATATAATCTGGTTATCATTCAAAGCGGTGAGATGTTAAGCCGGGAGGTGAAGGCTGTAGAGTCGCTGTTGCAGAACAGGGTTGGAGGGATTATTATTTCTTTGTCGCTTCAAACCAACAGTTTTGAACATCTGCAGGAAGTAATTAAGCACAATGTGCCGTTGGTTCAATTCGACCGGGTAACAAAAAGTCTGCCCGGATCAAAAATAACAAACGATAATTATACCGGAGGTTATCTGGCGACACGTCATCTGATTAAATGTGGATTTAAGCATATTGCTCATTTTAGTGGAAGTTATAAGCTAAGAGCTTATCGCGAAAGAAAGGCGGGTTATATAGCTGCTTTGGAAGAGGCAGGTATGAAAGTGGATGAGAAATTGATAGTGGATGATGTAATTACCCGTGATGCCGGTTATTCTCACATTCATAAACTAGTAATGCGTACCAGTGCTGATGCTGTTTTTTGTGCGGGTGATTATAGTGCTCTTGGGGCCATGGAAGGGTTGAAGTCTCTAGGTTATCATATTCCGGATCAATTTGGGATTGTGGGTTTTGCCAATGAGCCATTTTCCGAATTAATGGATCCAGCTTTGTCTTCAGTGGAGCAAAATGCTTTGGAGATGGGAAATAAGGTAGCCGCAGCTATGATAAAAGCTATTCAAAAGGAAGAAGTGCCGGAAGAAGAAGTTATACCTGTTCGGTTTATAGGTAGAAGTTCTTCATGGAAAGATTATAGATAACTAAAAATAAAATATTATGAGTTTAGAACTTCGTTATGCAGTACATCCTCAGGATGCTAAATCTTATGATACAGAACGTATCAGAAAAGAATTTTTGATTGAAAAAGTAATGGTTCCCGGCGAAATTAGTCTGGTTTATTCGATGTATGATCGTTATATGGTTGGAGGTGTAGTGCCTTTAGAAAAGCCAATTAACCTGGGAACCTATGATGAGTTGAAGTCTGAATATTTTCTTAACCGTCGAGAAATGGGAATTATCAACGTTGGAGGTAGTGGAACAGTTACTGCTGACGGTGTTGAATATAAATTAGAATATAAAGAGGCTTTGTACTTGGGTAGTGGCATTAAAGATGTTGTTTTTACCTCAGCTGATGCTTCAAAACCAGCTCATTTTTACGTTAATTCAGCTCCTGCTCATAAGTCTTTACCGTCTAAGCATGTTACTTTGAAAGATGCTAATGTTTTGCAACTGGGTGCATTGGAGACTTCAAATGAGCGTCAGATCAATCAGCTTTTGGTTAAAGAAGTTGTTGAGACTTGTCAGCTTCAAATGGGTATGACGGAGTTGAAACCTGGTAGTGTTTGGAATACTATGCCAGCTCATACACACAATCGTCGTATGGAAGCTTATTTCTATTTTGAGGTACCTGAAAAACAAGCGATCTGTCACTTCATGGGTCAACCAGATGAAACACGTCATATCTGGATGCAGAATGAACAGGCGGTGTTATCGCCATCATGGAGTATTCATAGTGCTGCAGGTACATCCAACTATATCTTTATTTGGGGTATGGCAGGTGAGAATCTTGATTATGGAGATATGGATGTACGTCAGCCAAACGAATTAAAATAATATTATTAGATGAAATATGTGGGTAAATACGACGAGTTGCCGGTTACAAAAGTAGCTGATGGCATTGAGCGGAGAATTTTAAAAACAGATCATCTGATGATGGTTAATGTTGAATTTACTGACGGACCAACGGAAAATCCGGATCCATTTCATTCGCATCCTCATGAACAGGTTTCCTATATGATCGAAGGTGAAATTTACTTGTTGGTAGGCGATGATGAAAAGGTATACCTTAAGGCAGGTGACCATTTTGCGATACCATCAGGTGTTCCTCATACTATTCAACGATTAACTCCGATTGTTAGACTCATTGATTGTTTTACCCCTTTACGACAGGATTTTTTATAAAACTTATTGCATAAAATGATACAAGAATTATTTGACTTATCAGGAAAAGTAGCCCTTATTACCGGTGGAACACATGGTATTGGTATGGCTATCGGTAAAGTGTTAGGAAAAGCAGGTGCTAAAATCTGTGTAAATGACCTGGCTGAAGATAAACTGGAAGCTTGTAAAGCGGCATATGCCAAGGATGGTATTGATGTTTACACATTGGTTTTTAATGTTACCAACGAGGCTGATGTTGACAAAGGAATTACTCAAATCGAGAATGAAGTTGGACCTGTTGATATCCTTGTAAATAATGCCGGAATTATTAAGCGTATTCCTATTTTGGATATGCCAATTTCAGATTTTCAACAAGTGATTGATGTTGACCTGGTTGCTCCATTGATTGTTGCTAAGCGTGTTGCTCCAAAGATGATTGAGAGAAAAGGAGGTAAAATCATCAATATGTGTTCGATGATGAGTGTTTATGGACGTAATTCTGTTTCGGCTTATGCTGCTGCAAAAGGTGGACTAAAGTTGTTGACAGCCAATATGTGCTGCGAATGGGCTAAGCATGGTTTGCAAATAAATGGAATTGGTCCTGGTTATATCGCAACCTCTCAAACGGCTCCAATTCGAGAAAATGGTCATCCTTTTAATGATTTGGTAATGACTCGTACTCCTGCTGCACGTTGGGGTGAGCCTGAAGATATAGGGAATGCTGCATTGTTCTTGGCATCAAAGGCAAGTGAATTCGTAAATGGTCATGTGTTGTATGTTGATGGAGGTATTTTGGCCAATTTTGGTTATGTAAAAGGCGAAAATGATCTTGACTAAGATGAAGAAATTTCTTCCAATTTCTGCAATGGTATTGGTGTTTGTATTTTCAAGATGCAGTGCACCAGTGCCTACAGTTACAGTGACGAATCCTGCTGATTTCAATCGTGTAATTGAAACAGTGGAAGTGAAGCTGGCTGATGTTAATATTCAAAATGGAAAAGCGATTGTAATCGATCAGGAGTCAGATAAAGAAGTTTTAAGTCAGTTGATTGATACAGATGGAGATGAAGTCTCAGATGTTATTCTGTTTCAGGTGGAGTTGAAGGCAAATGAATCAAAAAACTTTTGGGTAAAAGAAGGTGAGAGTTCTATAGAACCTACTGAAGTGAAAACATTTGCTCGCTTTGTACCTGAGCGTACCGATGATTATACCTGGGAAAATGATCGTGTTGCATTTCGTACGTATGGTCCAGAGGCGCAAAGGATGGTTGAAGAGAATATTCCGGGTGGAACCTTAAGTAGTGGAGTGGATTGCTGGTTGAAGAAAGTAGATTATTCAATTATAGATAAATGGTACGCTGGTTATCAGAATGACCACATGTATTATCATAGTGATCATGGTGAAGGTTTGGATAATTATCACGTTGGATCCAGTCGTGGTTGTGGAGGTACAGGAGTTTATAAAAATGGAGTGTTGTATACATCAAAAAACTTTGTAGCGCACAAGAGCTTTTTTAACGGTCCTGTTTCAACAGAATTTGAATTGGATTATATGCCTTATGATGTGGATGGTGCAATGGTGAAAGAGCGAAAAGTTATCTCCATAGATCTGGGTAGTAACATGACTAAATTTGTAGTGTATGTTGAAGGTACTGATACGCTTACATCTGGTGTTACATTTCACGATCGTAAAGGCACTTTTTCGAACAATGATGAATTAGGATGGATTAACTGGTATGCTCCTCATTTTGGCGAAGAGATCAGTAATGCTATTGTTGCTTCTTCTGATTATTATGCGGGCCATTCAAAAATTGAAACAGATGTGCCTGATGCGAGTCAAGGTCTGTTGCATTTAAAAGTTGTTGATGGTAAAGTTGAGTTTTATTCCGGATTTTTCTGGAGCGGAAGTAAACAATTTGAAGGTAATGAGCAGTGGGAAGCTTATTTAAATGTATTTGCTAAATGTTTGAATACACCTTTAAAAGTTGAAGTGAAATAATTCAAAATTGAAATAATGATAAGACCCGATTCTGATACAGGATCGGGTTTTTTATGTTTTAATAAAATAATTTTCTTAAAGAAAAGATGCTTCTTTTATAAATAAAGTTTACCTTTGACCATACCAGAACAGAACACGTAAAAATTAAAGTTTAGAAGATGGAGTTTAGTATTAATCCGGCAAGTGATATTCCCAAATTTCAACAATTGGTTGATCAGGTAATAAATGCACTTGCAGAGAATAAATTGTTTGAAGGGGATCAGTTGCCGTCGGTAAATCAGATTTGCCAGACTTATAAATTGTCGCGTGATACGGTTTTTAAGGCGTATGGGATTCTTAAAGAACAAGGTGTGATAGAATCGGTGCCCAATAAAGGTTACTTTGTTGCTAAAGAGGGGCGTAAGGTGTTTTTGTTTCTGGATACATTGAAAGCTTATAAAGAGGTTTTGTACGGTAGTTTTGTTAAAAATCTTGACAAGGATACTATTGCGGACGTACATTTTCATCATTATAATATTGATGTTTTTAAAAAGTTAATAACCGAAAGTCGGGGG
The DNA here is from genome assembly GCF_050589785.1 of Carboxylicivirga caseinilyticus. Lineage (NCBI taxonomy): Bacteria > Pseudomonadati > Bacteroidota > Bacteroidia > Marinilabiliales > Marinilabiliaceae > Carboxylicivirga > Carboxylicivirga caseinilyticus. The sequence goes on from NZ_JBNGOX010000022.1 coordinate 46,695, forward strand.
AGGTACAGTAAATATATTATTATGCCATTTGCGCATAAGGGAGTGGAAGAGGTGGTAAGCATGTTGCCTGCTGATAAGACCCTTATTATTGACTGGGATACAAATATTAAAAGTATTACCAATAAGTTATATCAGGATTTTGGACAGGCTGTTATTGAAGCTTTATCGGAAGCAGAGCATTTGCTAAGGAGGTATAATAAACTGATAATGGTGTATCCTGAATTTACTAATCATCCCAAAATAACGGTAGACTATTTTAAGCAGTATTGCAATAAAAAGAAATTTGATTACAGTGTTTTAGTGGATTCAGGTACATTAAATGTGAAGGCTGGGGAGATGTATTTTAGTGTAAGTGATCGAATGCTTGGTGAGATACTGGAACAATGTAGGGAAAAGAAACTGGAGCCGGGTGTTGATGTTGGAATTTTATCGTATAACGAAACGCCGATGAAGAAATTTATTTATAAGGGTATATCTGTTATCTCAACTGATTTTAAGCTAATGGGACAAAAAGCTGCAGCTTTTGCTTCGGAAGATATGAAGCTGGATTTTTGTGTGCCAACAAAAATATTTTTCAGAGAATCATTGTAGTAATGAATCTTTTTTATAGCTTTGGACCATACCACAACAGAACGGAACACTAATAAAGCGCAATATGTATTCACTAGGTTTTGACATAGGAAGTTCTTCAGTAAAAGTTGCTTTGCTGGATGTAAATACCGGTAAGGCAGTTGATTCAGCTTTCTATCCGAAAGAGGAAATGGCTATTTCTTCACCTCAGCCCGATTGGGCAGAACAGCATCCGAATGATTGGTGGGCTAATTTAAAATTAGCTTTAAAGGATGTGCTAGGTAACTCAAAAGTAGAGGTTACTCAAATCAAATCGATTGGTATCTCATACCAGATGCACGGATTGGTAGTGGTGGATAAAGAAGGGGAGGTTTTACGTCCTGCAATTATCTGGTGCGACAGTCGTGCCATTAAATATGGTAACGATGCCTTTGATAAATTAGGTGAGGAACACTGTTTATCACATATGTTGAATTCGCCAGGTAATTTCACAGCTTCAAAATTGAAGTGGGTTAAAGAAAATGAACCTGAGGTTTTTAATAAAATTGATAAGATCATGTTACCTGGCGATTACATTGCGTATCGTTTAACCGGTGATATTGTTACTACTAAAAGTGGTTTGTCGGAAGGAATCTTCTGGGATTTTCAAACACAAAGTGTGTCAAAAGAACTTTTGGAATACTATGGTTTTGAGGCAAGTGTAATACCAACTATAAAAGAAACTTTTGAAGTTCAGGGAACATTAACCGAAGAAGTTGCAAAAGAGTTGAATCTGGCAGCAGGAATAGCAGTTTCTTACAGGGCTGGAGATCAGCCTAATAATGCTTTAAGCTTAAATGTATTGAAACCTGGAGAAGTGGCTGCTACTGCAGGAACTTCCGGTGTTGTTTATGGTGTTAGTGACCAGTTGAAATACGATCCCAAGGGCCGTGTTAATACATTTGCTCATGTTAATCATAGCAATGTCGATCCACGTTTGGGTGTTTTATTGTGTATCAACGGAACAGGGATCCTGAACTCCTGGTTACGAAAAAATATTGCTTCAGAATTGGACTATGTACAGATGAATGAAGAAGCATCTGCAGTTGCACCTGGTAGCAATGGCTTATTGTTCTTCCCGTTTGGTAATGGTGCAGAACGGGTACTTCAAAATCAGAATCCGGGTTCAAGTTTGGTTAATCTTAATTTCAATCATCATACAAGAGCACATATGTTACGTGCTGCTCAGGAGGGCATTGCATTCAGTTTTAAATTTGGAATGGATGTAATGGAACTGACAGGTATTGAAACAAAAGTTATCAAAGCCGGAAAGGCAAATATGTTTCTGAGTCCGATATTTCGTCAAACATTGGCAGATGTTACCGGCTCAACCATCGAATTGTATGAAACAGATGGAGCATTAGGAGCTGCCAGAGGAGCGGCTTATGGTGCAGGTTTATTCGACTCGTTGGATGTGGCATTTGAATCTTTAGCCAAGGTTGAGGTTATCGAACCGAATAAAGACAATGAGTCTGTTTTGAAAGCAGCATATGAATTATGGAAATCACAATTAAAATAAAAAACTTACAATCTAATAGTTACAGTTATGGCAACAAATGAATATTTTCCTGGAATAGGAAAGATTGGGTACGAGGGTAGAGATTCAAAAAATCCATTGGCATTTAAATGGTACAATCCTGAGCAGGTGATTGCAGGAAAAACAATGAAAGAGCATATGCGTTTTGCAATCGCTTACTGGCACTCTTTCTGCGCTAAAGGAGGTGATCCTTTCGGTGGTGATACAATGAACTTTCCATGGGACAAAGGTACTGATGCTATGGATCGTGCAAAATATAAAATGGAAGCTGCATTTGAATTCTTTTCTAAGATTGGTGCTCCTTTCTATTGTTTTCACGATACTGATGTAGTTGGTGACGGATCTGTTTTTGAAATCGAAGATCGTTTACAGAAGATTATACCTATTGCTCAACAATATCAAAAAGAAACCGGTGTTAACTTGCTTTGGGGTACAGCAAACGTATTCTCGAATGCTCGTTACATGAACGGAGCTTCCACAAATCCTGATTTCAATGCCTTGGCTCATGCCGGTACTCAGGTAAAAAATGCAATTGATGCCACTATTGCTTTAGGAGGTCAAAATTATGTATTCTGGGGAGGACGTGAAGGTTATATGTCATTGTTGAATACAAACATGAAGCGCGAAAAAGATCACATGGCTCAGTTTTTAACTATGGCCCGTGATTATGCTCGTAGCAATGGTTTTAAAGGTAATTTCTTTATTGAACCTAAACCAATGGAGCCATCTAAACATCAGTATGATGTTGATGCTGAAACTGTTATAGGATTCTTAAGAAATTATGGATTAGATAAAGATTTTAAATTAAACATTGAAGTAAACCACGCTACTTTGGCTCAACACACATTCGAACACGAATTGCAATGTGCAGCTGATGCAGGAATGTTAGGTAGTATGGATGCCAACAAAGGAGACTATCAAAACGGTTGGGATACAGATGAATTCCCTACAAACATCACTGAAACAGTACAGGCTATGATGGTGGTACTGCAGGCAGGTGGTTTACAAGGTGGTGGTATTAACTTTGATGCCAAAATCCGTCGTAATTCAACTGATACGGAAGATATCTTTATAGCTCACGTTTCAGGTATGGATACATTTGCACGTGCATTGGTTATTGCTGATGATATCCTTACAAATAGTGAATATCTGAAATTAAAAACAAATCGTTATGCATCATTTGATAGTGGTAAAGGTGCTGACTTCGAAGCTGGTAAATTATCTTTAGAAGATTTAAGAACCATTGCTAAAGAAGTGGGTGAGCCTAATCAGATCAGTGGCAAGCAAGAGCGTTATGAGCAATTGATCAACATGTATATCTAATCATATTTTCCCGAAAGATATAAATACCGAACATAAATGCACTAATCGTTTTGGTTAGTGCATTTCTTAAGAGTACATTCAGGTAGGTCAACTTCAAACCAACTATCTTTCGGGATTTTTATAAATCCAGGTTTTATGAATAAAGAACAAAATATTGGCTATATCATTCTGTTAACATTGGTGGCAACCTTAGGAGGGTTGCTTTTTGGTTATGATACAGCTGTAATCTCAGGTGCTGAAAAATCCATTCAGACCTTCTTAATTGACGGACTTAATTTGAGTTCGTTTGCCCATGGAGCAACTGTATCCAGTGCATTGATTGGGTGTATTATTGGTGGTGCAATTTCTGGTATTCTAGCCTCCCGATTAGGGCGTAAAAAATCCTTGATGGTTGCTGCGGTTTTATTTTTTATTTCTGCATTGGGTTCAGGGAAGCCTGAATTTATGTTTTTTGAAGAAGGTGAGCCAACTATGGGGTTGCTTTATATGTTTAATTTCTATCGAATTATTGGTGGTATTGGTGTTGGATTGGCTTCTGCAATTAGTCCAATGTATATCAGTGAAATTGCTCCGGCGCATATTCGGGGTCGTTTAATTTCGTTTAACCAGTTTGCCATTATATTTGGTATGTTGGTTGTTTATTTTGTCAACTGGTCTATAGCCAAAGGACAAAATATTGAATGGATAAATAATGTAGGCTGGCGATATATGTTTATATCTGAGGCTATTCCTGCGGGTTTATTTGGTGTTCTGTTGTTTTTTGTGCCAGAGACACCCAGATATCTTGCATTGCAAGGTCAGGACGAAAAAGCATTATCTATTCTCGAAAAAATTAATGGTATAAATGCTGCAAAAAATATCCTTAATGAAATTAAGGAAACAGTGAAGAAGTCTGTTGGTTCTTCAACTGTTCTGGCTTATGGAAAAACAGTCATTGTAATTGGAATTCTGCTTTCTGTTTTTCAGCAATTTGTAGGAATTAATGTAGCCTTATATTATGCTCCCCGTATCTTCGAAAGTATGGGTGCGGCAAAAGATGCCTCTATGCTTCAAACCATAGTAATGGGACTAGTGAATGTAGTTTTTACAGTTGTGGCTATTGCTACAGTCGATCACTGGGGGCGTAAACCATTATTAATTACTGGATCGATTGGTATGGCAATAGGAATGATTGCTATTGGTATGTTGGCTTTCTTTAAAGTTATTGGTATCAGTACGTTGGTATTTATAATTATATATACTGCTTCGTTTATGATGAGTTGGGGACCTATATGTTGGGTATTAATTGGAGAGATCTTTCCAAATAAAATCAGGGGTAAGGCTATTGCAATAGCCGTTGCTGCTCAATGGGCGGCCAACTATTTCATCTCATCTACCTATCCTGCAATGATGGAGTTTAGTGGTGGAGCAACTTATATGTTCTATGGTATTATGAGTATTTTATCTGCCATCTTTGTTTGGAAAATGGTTCCTGAAACTAAAGGAAAATCATTGGAAGAGATGGAAGATGTGATAAAGAATATGAAATAAAGTTTGAGTTAATATAGTGCAAAGGATGTCAGAACGATGGCATCCTTTTTTTTGTTGGTTCCAATACTTCACTTCTTGGAATAAGTAACGAAAACTTTGAGCCAACATTAACAGGAGAACTTACTTTTAAGCTGATTAACGTTTTATTTTGATATATCTACGTTATTATAATTTCAATAAAAAAGCCGTCGTTTGACGGCTTTCGAATCTTATTTAGTAATTAAATTAATATCATCCATTAGCTTATCCTTATAGGATTTTCCGATTGGAATTATTTTCGATCCTCCGTCATGCATGATAATAACTGAATTATCTTCAATTACTTTAATTTTAGTGATATTAACAATAAATGAACGGTGAACACGCACAAATCTATCGGTTGGCATCTTTTCAGAAATTGCCTTCATTGTGAAATGAATGGTATACTTATCTTTAAATGTGTTGAGAACAACATAGTTTTCAAGTGCTTCAATCCAAAGAATGTCGTCGTATTTCACTCTTACTAAAGAACTATTGTTCTTAATAAATATCTCACTACTTTCTCTTGATACAGTATCGCTCTCTTCAAATCGTTCTTTAGCCCGATTAACTGCCTTGATAAACCTTCCGTATTGTACAGGCTTTAACAGATAATCAGTTACATCATATTCGTATGATTCAATAGCATATTTTTCCTGAGAAGAGTATACAATAACCTGAGGCAACTTACTTAAAGATTTAAGAAAATCAATACCACTCATCTCTGGCATCTCAATATCAAGAAAAATTAAATCAATAGGATTGGTGTCCGGTTTGGACAGGTAATTAATTGCAGTCACAGCACTATCAAAGCTTCCGGCATGCGTTAATCCATCGGTTTTCTCGATAAATTCTTTTATGATTTTCGTTGAAAGCTTATCATCATCAATAATAATGCAATTCATAGATTCTGTTTTTTGTCAAATTTAAAAAAATATCACCACTATCAAACTGTAGATGTTAAAAAATGTATGATTATTTCTGATTGGTGTATCTTTCTTCGAACTCTTGAATTAATAAATCACTTTTCTTGATCGATTTCTTCATCCAGTCGATATATAAATCGTCCCTTTCTTCAGGGGCTAGTTGCCAATTAATATTACTTTGTCTTAGTTTGTAAGTTAAGTGATGAAGCGAAATGGCTGCAGCAACTGAAATATTCAGACTTTCAGCAAATCCGTGCATCGGTATTTTCAGAAAGTCATCAGCTTCTTCTTTTACAATGTCAGAAATTCCGGTAAGCTCAGTTCCAAAAACCAGAGCTGTTTTCCCTAAATTTAGATCATATTCCTCCAGATTAATATCATTATGATGAGGTGATGTGGCTACAATACGATAGCCTTGTTTTTTTAGATCTTTTAATGCTTTGCGAGTATTGTTTTCCTGTTCTTTATATCGGTAAATATCCAACCACTTGGTGGTACCAACAACAACCTTGGGATTTATATTAAATGAATTTCTGTTTTCAATTATATGAACATCCTGCACTCCAAAACAATCGCAAGATCGAAGTACAGCACTGGCATTCTGCGTTTGAAATATATCTTCTAAAACAACGGTTAGGTATCTGGTTCTGTCATTAATTATATTTATCATAGTTTCTCTACGATCCTCAGTCATCACTTTTCCCAGAAACTCTATAAGCGCTTGTTTCATTCGATAAGTCTAATTTTAAAGTTAAAATTTTATGCAAAAAAAGAGAGCACCTTGGTGCTCTCCGAATATTTTTTTGTTGCTTTCTTAATTAGTTGATAGCATCGCTTAATTCGCTACCAGCTTTGAATTTCACAACTTTTTTAGCAGGAATTTCAATTTCTTTACCTGTTTGAGGGTTTCTACCTGTGCGAGCACTTCTTTCAGAAACACCAAAAGAACCAAATCCTACTAGCGCAACACGACCACCAGTTTTCAATGAATCACTAGTTACTTTAATAAAAGCGTCTAGAGCTTTTTTTGCGTCAGCTTTTGTAATTTCCGCTTCACCAGCGATTGCATCGATTAATTGAGCCTTGTTCATAATACTCCTTAATTATAGGGTTAAATACTAATAATTCTTAAACTTTCCTCTACAAATATATAGTATTTCCAGTGTTTACCAAATCTGGAGCAAAAAAAATGCAAAAAAATGTTTTAAAAGTTCATTTTGTGTTAAGGATGTATTTAGTGTTTATTTGTGAATATAAGTATCAGATATATAGTGTGATAATAGATATTTTTGATTTGTGATGACACATTTGTTTAAAAATATCAGTATTTAAATTGAAATTGAAAATTAATCTTACTTAACAAAATTGATTATTGTATGTTTTTTGATTACTATGAAAATTGATTATTAAGAAGTTTGAAAGATGTGAAGATAATCAGATACTTAAGTAATCAGGGTTGGGATAAGTAAAAATAGATAAGATATATGGCTAAAATAGTATTGTATTCAGCTGTATCAGTTGATGGATATATTGCGGATAAAAATGGAGATGTTGATTGGTTACATGGTTTTGAAGAGGAGGGTGAAGATTATGGTTATTCAGATTTTTATCAATCAGTTAAATTTACATTAATGGGAAGAAATACATATAATCAAATTCTATCATTTGATGTACCTTTTCCATATGCTGATAAAAAGAATTTCGTTTTTAGTGAATCATTAAAGAGTTCTAATTCAATCAATACTGAAATTATTAATGAAGATTATATCTCGAAAGTAGAAGAGATTAAAAATAGTAATGAAGGTTTAGTTTGGTTAGTTGGTGGTGGGCAGTTAAATAGTCTGCTACTAAAAAATGGATTAATCGACGAATTAATTTTATCTCTTATACCTGTAGTTTTAGGAGAAGGAATACCTTTGTTTAATATCGATAGTAAATTGGTGAAACTTATATTGCAAAAATCTAAAACTTATAAAACAGGAATTATTCAGCAATATTATCAAGTTGTTAAAGAATGAAAGAAACAGATTTATCCAAATACAACAATTCATGGTTTGATGAAGGTGCAGGTATTATTAAGCGCACTATTTGGTTTTTTATAAACGGAATTTGTCTGATGAATCCGCTAAATCCATTCTCTGGATTAAAAGTCAGAACACTTCGTTTGTTTGGTGCTAAAATAGGGAAGGGAGTTGTAATTAAACCATCGGTTAATATTAAATACCCCTGGAATCTGGAAATTGGAGATTTTACCTGGATAGGAGAGAAAGTGTGGATTGATAATCTGGATAAGACAGTAATTGGTAAAAATTGTTGCCTTTCGCAAGGGGCTATGTTGTTAATTGGTAACCACGATTATAAAAGCACAACATTTGATTTAATGGTTGCACCAATAACTCTTGAAGATGGAGTATGGATAGGTGCAAATAGTATGGTAATTGGTGGTGTCACCTGTAAAAGTCATTCTGTTTTGTCTGTAAATAGTGTTGCTTCAAGTAACTTGGCTGAATACAGTATTTATCGGGGTAATCCTGCTACTAAAGTAAAGGAGAGATACATACATTAAATCAGGCTGTATGTAAAAATTCTATTTCAACAGATTCAATTTTACTTAACCGGGATGTAATTTTTTCAACCTCTGATTGACGTGTATTCCATTTAATTGAACAACGTAAATTAAAATCCTGTGCTGTAATATTCGGATTTTCTTCTTTCATGATTCGCATGACATCATTCATTACCCCGTAATCAAAGTCGATTTGGTAAAAGTCATTGACTGTTCGTTCCTCTATAATACCATTATTAATCGCGTCAATTGTGGCTTCTTTATAGGCATGAATTAAACCACTTGTTCCAAGTTTGGTGCCACCAAAGTAGCGAATGACCACAACCAGCAGATTAGTTAATTCAAAGGAGCGAATTTGTCCCAGAATAGGTTTGCCTGCTGTTCCGGATGGTTCGCCATCATCATTAGCTCTGAATCGGTCTCCTTCTGTACCTAATTGCCAGGCGAAGCAGTGATGGCGTGCATCGTAATATTGCTTTTTAAGTTCGTCAATAATAGGTTTAACTTCCTCTTCGGTATAAATCGGATAAGCATAGGTAATAAATTTACTTCCCTTTTCTTTATAAATTCCTTCCGAAGGCTCTTTTAATGTTTTGTACTGATCGGTAATAGACATGCAGAATATTGACTTTGACGACGAAATTACTAAAAAGCGATAGAGCATCAAATAATTTTACCTAATCAAACATGCGTTGAGTAATACCAAACAAACGATAAGTGTTGAAATTCAACTCACATATACAAGAGAATAAGTTGTGGAAAACTGTAATAACTGTTATAGCCAGAAACATAATAATCTTAAAAAGGGCTCATGAAAAGGAGGCATTTTTGCTTATCTTCGCCATAAATAAATACTGGAATGAGCAATTTTAAAGAAGATTTAATGAAGGTGAAAGCCTTTGCTTTTGATATTGACGGTGTATTATCGTTACAAACAATACCTATGCACACAAGTGGAGTCCCAATGCGTACAGCAAATATTAAGGATGGATTTGCCATTCAGTTAGCTGTAAAGCTGGGATATCCGGTTGCTATTATCAGTGGAGGTAATACAGAGGCTGTATTGAAACGATATAATGGCTTAGGAGTGAAAGATGTATATCTTGGTGTTTCTGATAAGTTGCCCGTATTTGAAAAATGGATCGAAGAAAAAGGATTAAGTGCTGATGAAGTATTATATATGGGTGACGATTTGCCTGATTATCCTGTAATGAAAAGAGTTGGTGTTCCAACCTGTCCTGCTGATGCGGTTGAAGAAATTAAGTCGCTTTGTAAGTATATATCTGATCGTAAAGGTGGAGAAGCAGCAGGTCGCGATGTGATTGAACAAGTTCTAAGAGCTCATGGTAAGTGGGCCCTGGATTATGTGTGGTAGTTTAATGTAATTTGAAAACAAGTATATTTATTAAGTCAGACAATATTTGAACATGGCATATCTTAGATTGATTCGATACAAGAATTTAATAATCATTGCCTTATTGCAGATTTTGCTAAGGTATGGACTTATATTACCTATTCTTGACTCGTTTAAGATTTCTCCTGTTTTATCTGACTTCAGATTTATACTTGTAGTTATTTCTACTGTTTTACTGGCAGCATCCGGCTATATCATTAATGATTATTTTGATATACGAATTGATCGGATTAACAGGCCAGATTCAGTTGTGGTAGGTAAAAAAATCAGTCGCAGATCTACATTGTTTTTGCATGTTCTTGTTACCATCACGGGTATGTTAATTGGATTGTTTATTTCGTACGTTACACGAAAAGAAAACTATGCATTATTCTTTATTGGCATTCCTGTAATTTTATGGTATTACAGTACTACTTTTAAACGACATATTCTCATTGGTAATCTTATTATTGCCATGTTTACAGCCATTGTGGCATTATTGGTGGTTTCTGTTGAATTCGCGGCATTAGCCAGAGTAAATGGACCACAAATTCTGGAAACAGAGGCATGTTCAACAGCCTGGTTCTGGACAGGAGGATTTGCCTTTTTTGCCTTTATTACGAATCTGGTTAGAGAAATTATTAAAGATGCAGAAGACATAAAAGGAGATAAAGCGGTTGGCTGTAAAACATTACCACTAGCTATGGGGATGAAGCTTACAAAACTTTTTGTATTATTACTTGAGATAACATCCTTAGCAATACTCTGGCTGATTTATTTTTTAATTCCGGAAATTACCCATATCCCATATGCTTTTGTGTATTTTATAGTTGGTTTTACCATTCCACACTTACTGCTCATTTATTTTTGGATGAAAGCCAGTGAATCGAAACATTTTCATGGAGTTAGTGTTTTGGGTAAAATAATCATGCTGTCAGGTATACTGTTTATCCTTTTAGCCGGCCAGGCTTTTTAATAAAAGGTATTATTTACTGTATTTGATTGAATTGATTGAAGCTGAATCAAAACAGATATCATTTTCTGTTGATGACAATTTATATACTTTTGAGTTTTAAGGAATAAAAATGCTTAATAAAAAATTAAAAGATTTTAAACTTATTCTGGCTTCCCAATCACCAAGAAGACAGGAATTAGTCAAACATCTGGATATCCCTTTTGAGGTAGTTATAAAGGAAGATGTGGAAGAAGTATATCCGTTAGATCTCAAACCACATGATGTGCCGGTATTTCTTGCTGAATTAAAAGCCAAACCTTATGAAGATGATATCAATAATTATCCATGGATTTTAGTAACGGCTGATACAATTGTGTTGTGTGAAAATGAAATTCTCGGTAAGCCAACTGATAAAGCTGATGCAATTCGTATGTTGCAAATGCTTTCAGGTAAATCGCATGAGGTGATAACAGGAGTTTGTTTATCATCAAATACAAGAAAACACACTTTTTCGGTTTCCACAAAGGTGTTTTTTAAACAATTGACTGAGGAAGAAATAACCTATTATATAGATACCTATAAGCCCTATGATAAAGCTGGAGCTTATGGTATTCAGGAATGGATTGGCATGGTGGGAATAGAAAAAATTGAAGGATCGTATTTTAATGTTGTGGGATTGCCTGTTCAGGCTTTATACAACGAATTATTGAAATTTTAAACCATAAATATATAATGAGAAGAATTCTGTTTGGATTAATGGTCTTGGCCTTTCTACTGCCACAGGCAAAGGCTGATGAGGGAATGTGGATTCCAATGCTTTTAAAGAAATACAACATTGAACAAATGCAGGAAATGGGCTTTAAACTTACTGCCGAAGATATTTACAGTGTAAATGAAGCAAGCTTAAAGGATGCTGTTGTGATATTTGGTGGAGGTTGTACGGGTGAGTTAATCTCTGATAAAGGTTTGTTAATTACTAATCACCACTGTGGTTATAGTAAAATACAATATCATAGTTCAGTGGAACATGATTACCTGACCAACGGTTTTTGGGCAATGTCGCAGGAAGAGGAGTTGGTGAATCCGGGATTGACTGTTACTTTTCTCAAAAGAATGGAAGATGTAACTGAACAGGTTATGCACGGTGTTACTGATGAAATGAGTGAGTTGGATCAGTCAAAGCTAATTCAAAAAAACATCAGTGCAATTAAAAAGGATGCTGTGAAAGATACACATTATCAGGCTGTATTAAAGCCCTTCTTTAATGGCAATCAGTACTTCTTGTTTATAAACGAGGTTTTTAAAGATGTGCGTTTGGTGGGAGCTCCTCCTTCAGCCATTGGTAAGTTTGGCGGAGATACCGATAACTGGATGTGGCCACGCCACACCGGAGATTTTTCAATGTTCAGAATATATGCTGATAAAAATAATCAGCCTGCTGAATATTCGAAAGACAATGTTCCTTACCAACCTCAAAAACATTTTTCGGTATCAATGAAAGGTGTTGAAGAAGGTGATTTTACTATGGTTTTTGGTTATCCCGGATCTACGTATGAGTACGTTCCATCGTATCATCTTAAAATGCTAACCGAAACGGTAAATCCTAAGTTAATTGACGTTAGAACAGAAAAACTGAATATACTTAACAGATATCAGGCTGCAGATCCAAAAGTACGAATACAGTATGCAGCAAAAAATGCCCGTATTTCAAATAGCTGGAAACGATGGATAGGTGAGAACAGAGGTTTGGAGATTTTAGATGCCTTTGCAAAAAAGCAAGTTTACGAAAAATCTTTCAATCAATGGGCTACAGCTGATGAATCACGTGCTGAAATATATGGTAACTTACTTTCGAATTATAAGAAGCTTTATGAAGAATATACTCCGTATCGACTGGCTAAAGATTATATTTTAGAAATTAGTTATCGTAATGGTATTGAAATAGCTTCTTTAGCAAATAAATTGAGTCCATTAGCAACACTATATTATTCGGCTAAAGATTCAGGTATAGAAGCTGATAAAGAAAAAATTTCCAGTTTAAAGGAACAGATTAAATCAGATGTTGAATTGTTCTTCAAAGATTATTATCAACCTATCGATAAAGAAATAAGTGTGAAATTGTTGGCAATGTATCTGGCAAACATTCCTGAAGAGTTTCATCCTGATATTTATTCTAAAATAGATAAAAAATTCAAAGGAGATATTAATAAATATGTCGAAAACTTGTTTAATAAATCAATCTTCGATAACAAAGAATCTGTATTGACTTTTGTTGATGAGTTTTCAGAAAAATCCTTGTCGAAACTGGAGAAAGATCCTGCTTATGAGTTGTATAATAGCTTTATGAACCTTTATAATGACAAAGTTTCGGTGAAGGATAAAGCCATGCAGCTAGAATTAAATAAGTTGAACAAAGCATATATGTCAGCTCAAATGGCATTTGAATCGGATAAGGTTTTCTATCCTGATGCTAATTTTACTTTGCGTGTTGCCTATGGTAAAGTGGCCAGTTATAAGGCACGTGATGCTGTTCGCTACGAATATTATACTACTTTGGATGGTATCATGGAGAAAGATAATCCGGATATTTACGATTATCGTGTTCCTGAAAAACTTAAAGAACTTCATAGAAATAAAGACTTTGGCAAATATGAAGTGAATGGAACAGTTCCTGTTTGTTTTATCGCAACCAATCATACCACGGGTGGAAACTCAGGAAGTCCTGTATTAAATGCCGAAGGGCAACTGATTGGTGTTAATTTTGATCGTGCCTGGGAAGGAGTAATGAGTGATTTGATGTTTAATCCTGATCAGTGCAGAAATATCTCACTTGATATCAGGTATGTGTTATTCCTGATTGATAAGTTTGCAGGTGCAGGTTACCTTTTAGATGAAATGACGATAGTTGAATAATCAGCGATAATTAAATGAATAAAGCGATTTCTTACGGAGTCGCTTTTTTATTCTTTACCGTTGAATAAATTTTGTTTGTTTCAATTATGTATCATATAATCAAGCTGATGTGAGTTATTCTAACTTGTATTTGATTACATTATCAGTATTATATAAGTTTGATTTGCAGAGTTTCTTTTAGTATTTCGACTAATTAGTGACCCTAAAGATTCGTTTCTCAAGTTAACTTTGTTGCTGTTTAATCGTATTTATTTGCGATTACTTAAATCAGAAATTTGCAATTGCAAATTCAAGGAAAGAAAGTTTTATGAAAAAGGAATTACTTACTTTATTGTTCCTGTTGACAGGAATCAGCTTACAGATAGCAAATGCTCAATCTTCAAATGAAGTCGCCAGTACCAGTGATTATATAGTTCCTCAGGTTTCTGCTGATCGAACAGTTTATTATAACATGTCAGACGAAGGTGTTTCTCTTCCTATTTTATGGGGCTTGGATCTGGCATGGTTGGATGCCAATAATATTATACGAGGTAGCAGATTTATGGGGCCAGATAATGTTGATGTAGTGCGTTCATCATTTATGCCAACAAATGCGATAGTGGATGGAGCTTTAACAGGTGATGCATTGACTAATACCAACCTTAGGATTAATATTATTAATAATTATCTGCCTTCTTCAACAAAAGTGGTTTTGAATTCGGATCATCCTTCGATCGCCGATGATTTTAGTCCGACTAATCCAGATAGAGCAGCTAATTGGGCACAATTGATTGATATAACACGTCAGATGCATGTTGAAGCAGGACGAGAGGTTATAACTGTTTCACCATTTAACGAACCAGATTACTCGGCAACAGGACAAGGTACTATCGATGATTTTTATGCTGTAGCAGGAGAATTAAAGAATAACTCCAATTTCGAAACGATCCGTATATCAGGTGGTAATACTCTGAATTGTGATGAGGCTTTACCATGGTATACTTACTTAAAGGCTCGTTTGGATGAAGGAAATACACATCAATTGGCTGGTGTTTTTGATAATTATGCTGCTTTTTATGAGGCTGTAAGAGCCAATGGACATCATGCAACTAACGACGAGCTTCATAATGTTATGGAAGCCATGGTGGGAGTTGAATATGGTATGCAGACTGGTATCTGGTGGGGATGGGCCGAATATGCCCGTGGTGAGTTTTGTAAAGCCAGTGATGGAGTACGTCTGGGTTATGCCGAACATAGAGCAAACTGGACTGCTGCTTCAGTTTATCGAGCTCCGAATGGAAATGTTCAGGCGTTTGGAGGAACTTCAGAACGTCAGGCTGTAAATACATCTTATCGTTTCGTGGCAGAAGACAGAGATGTTTATTACAACGGCTATGGACCACAGCGTGAGTATGTAATGGATTTGCCTGGAGGAACCGGATATCAGGTGGGACAGACCAATGCTGAAACAGTTGTTAATATCACCACTGGAGATGATATTCAACCAATTATTGATGGTAAATATGTACTGGTAAATCGAAATAGTGGAAGAGTGATGGAGGTAGCCAGTGGTTCGTATACTTCAGGCGCCAATATTCAGCAGGGAACCTATAATGGCGGAACCTACCAGCAATGGAATGTAATTCCGGTTGATATTCGTATTGGGGGTGATTTTAGTTATTTTACCATTACTGCTGTTCATAGCGGAAAATCCCCAGATATTTTGAATTGGTCGTTGGATAATGGTGGTAATATCATTAGCTGGGACGATGCAAAAGGTGCCAATCAACAGTGGTACCTTGATTATGCAGGTGATGGTTGGTTTTATATTCGAAGCAGACATAGTTCATTGTGTTTAGATGTATTTAATTCTGCCACCTATGCAGGAGCAAATATTGATCAGTGGGAAAAAACAGGAGGAGCTAATCAGCAATGGCGGTTTTTACCGGTTGATGCACCTATTGAATTTGTAGCGCCTGCAGCACCTACTGAGTTGACGGCAATTAATAACGGATCATCAATACGTTTAGATTGGACTGCCAGTACAGATGATGATGTTACAGAATATGTAGTTTTGCGCTCATTAAATTCAGGAGGAGACTATCAAACAATTGCTCGTAATGTAACAGCTACTGCTTTTGTTGATAATACGGTTGAAATAGGTGTTCAGTATTATTACGTGGTTCGTGCTGTAGACTATTCTTTAAATCGTTCTGAATATTCAAGTGAAGTAAATGCCAGTGCTCTTGGAGATGATACTTTAATAGCTCAGTTAACTTTTGAAAATAATACGAAGGATCAAAGTTTGAATTTACATCATGCACAATCATATAACGAAGCAGTATATGTTGACGGGAAAAGTGGTTCAGCTATATCATTGAATGGAACGGATGATTTCATGCAGTTATCATCAACAATAGCTAACCAATCAGAAATAACTGTTGCAACCTGGGTATACTGGAATGGTGGTGCCCGCTGGCAGCCTATTTTTGAGTTTGGTATGAATGATAAACAGTTTATGACTTTAACACCTCGTTTACGTTTCTCAATTATGAATGAAGGAACTGAACAACGTTTGGATGCCTCTGTGATTCCGCAGGCCGAATGGGTTCATTTAGCCGTTACCTTAAATGCTGATGGAGCAAGTATGTATATGAATGGAGTATTGGTAGCCGAATCAACTGATGTTACCGTTAGACCAGGAGACTTTAAACCTGCATTAAATTATATTGGTCGAAGCCATCAAACAACAGCATTATTTAATGGATATGTAGATGATTTCAGGGTTTATAATTATGCCTTATCAGCGACTGAAATAAACGAAGTTATAGATCAGGCAACAGATATTGATACTCCTTCTACTGGAAGTGAAACTTCAATAGATGTATTTCCTGTACCTGCAGATGATGTGATAAATGTTCGTTTAGTAAGTAACGGGTTGAAGAATTTGGGCTCAATGGCATTGTATGGTATAAATGGAGCAATGGTTAAAAGTCAGACAATTCAAGATTCGATGAACGGAATTGTAAATGTATCTGATGTTCCGGAAGGAATTTACATCTTAAAAGTGTTTTCTGATTCAGAGACTTATATGAAAAAGATAATAATTAGACATTAGTTTTTTAATACTTCGGATGAAGGGCGGCCTAAAACGGGTCGCCTTTTTTTAGTGACTTTTGTAATCACAAGAACTAACTAAAGTCGACATAAAATTATTATTCGAAAAATTAACCATTTTATGTCGTAAAATTCAGTTCTAAAATGAATACAATACCCAGCAAGTCTCCAAAATCATATAATATCTTTTCTAAGATGAATGATCATTAATTTAATAAAAGTTGACAGGTTTATTTAATTTAGAATTGGATAGTCATCTCAACAGAAACAGGGTTTATTATTAAAAATATCCGGTAAAAATAAACATTGTAAATATGTGATGTCAAAAATAGTAGCTTAGTGTTTTATCATTTTTAGATATTCAATTAGTATAAAATGAGTTTGTTAATTGATAATTGTTAGCAAAAAAATTAACCGTTTTTACTTATTTCTTCAAGCTTCCGTTTGTTTAGTAGCTTAATATGTTTTCCTTCTATCTTAATGATATTATCTTTAGAAAAATCTGTAAACAGACGGCTTACTGTTTCGCGACTGGTACAAATCAAATCGGCAATCTCGTTTCGGTTCAAAGGCAAATCAAATTCATCAGAACCGTATATTTCGTTCGAGAAGAATAGTAGGTTAGTGGCCAGACGACCATATATTTGATTTTGTAACAACTTAACAAATCGTTTGTAAAGAAATAGTTCGTTCTGACATAGATCCAGCATAATCTCGTAGGAAAATTCAGGACTAATTTTAAGGAGTTCTTTAAATACTTTTATTTCAACATAACAAGCTACTGATTTTTCCAGCGCAATGATGGAATAGTTATTTATCTTATCACCCATAGTTGTGGGAAGCCCAAGGTAACATGGTGCTTTCTTAATTTTTAATATTTGTGTGCGTTTGGGTCCATCAGCAATAAGTTTTACAAGTCCGGTTTTTAAATAAACAATATTGGTTGACAGGGTATTTTGTTTCAAAATAGTTTCTCCTTTATCAAAAGATACCTGAACACAGTTTTCTCCCAATAGATTCAATTCTGACGCTTTTAGGTTTTTTGTAGCTTTCGATTTTAAAAGGCAGGAAGCGCAATTCTCATTTGTCATTAGTTAGCTTTTAATAAAGATAAAGACTTTTGTGATATCTATCACATTTTTCTTGAATGAGATTCACATGTATTTGATAGTATCTGACATAGTTTGCTCATAAATTTGCACTAATACATTAATATAAAAAGGTAACATGAACGTAAGTACTATTGATCAAAAATTAGGAGCATTTGGAATGGTCTGCATTTTATGTAGTGTGTCAATTGCGTTGATTATTTCTTTGGCAGCTTTAGTGACATTAATTTATTGCGTATTGAATTGTGTTTTGTAAACCGAAATTGACAATAAAAAATAATTTGCTTCAATTGGATATTCTATTGTTGGCAGGTTTATTGTCCCTCCCAATAAATCAGCAAATAAGTATCTTCGTTGAGTTCCAGATATCCCTGATCGTAACACAAGTGATAGGTTGATCCTTTTTGGGTAGTGTATGTGCTCGTAAAAAAACTAAAATCAAAACCTTCCTGTAGTAATTTGGTTCTTTTTACTTTCGTTTTTCCTTCAGTATTCAGCTCTTTTAAAATATGATAGTTCTTTTTTAACAATCGGTTAATCTTCTGAATCATTACATTTTCATTGCTGTAACGGCTATTGTTAAAAGAGTTACGACACTGATCAGAGCAGAATTTTTTATCAATACGACCGATTATTGGATCACCACATACCGGGCATACACGTTTTTCTTCCATAGGGATAGATTTTGTAAGTGTCAGATTATTAAAGTTAAAAACGTTTTTAAGCATTTGCAAGTGGTTTTAAGCGAATGTTAAGTGACTCTAAATAATTAAATACCGAGTATTGATCTGACTCTGTTGCAACTTTGAATCGTCAATTAATTATTAACTAAAATTTACGAGACATGACAACTTTAAGGAACAGAGTACAGTTAGTAGGAAATTTAGGAATGGATCCTGAAATTAAGGCTTTTGATAATGGACGCAAACTAGCCAAATTTACAGTAGCAACCAATGAAACCTATAATGGCGTGAATGGTCAGGAACGCACGGAAACACAATGGCATAATATTATTGCATGGGGAAAACAGGCAGAGATTGCAGCTAAAAACCTTCATAAAGGTAATGAAGTTGCTTTGGAAGGTCGTATCACATATCGTCAGTACGAGGATAAAAACAAACAAACTCGTTACATTACCGAAATTGTTTTAAATAATTATCTGGTGTATCCTGGAGCAAAAAAACAGTAATCTAACAATTATAAATAAAACCGTCACTGTCTTCAAAAAAAGATAGTGACGGTTTATTATTTTTTGAATTTTGAGAATGTGATGTGTGAATTTTTCAATTAATCAATAATGCTTACCTTTGTGGCTGTTAAAATCCTTGTTGTTGCCCACAATAAAATTTCCCCTTAAATTTTCACATTGCACGAGAGTGTATATGCTAAATTGTAAACAATTTAACATACTCATATGATTTTTATCGACAAATTACGTCAAGGTTCGAACTTAAAAAATGAAATTTTATCCGGATTAACAGTAGCTCTTGCGCTGGTACCGGAAGCTGTTGCTTTCTCGCTGATGGCACATGTAAGTCCTTTAATTGGATTGTATTCTGCTTTTATTATTGGATTAATTACGGCTGTGTTGGGTGGTCGTCCGGGTATGATTTCTGGTGCTACAGGGGCAATTGCGGTTGTAATTGTAGGATTGGTAACCCGTCATGGAGTTGAGTTTCTTTTTGCAGCTGTAATTCTAATGGGGATCATTCAGATATTGGTGGGAGTACTAAAGCTTGGTAAATTTATTCGTCTTGTGCCACATCCTGTGATGTTTGGTTTTGTAAATGGGTTGGCTATTGTGATTTTTATGGCTCAGCTTGATCAATTTAAGATAGTAGATGAATTAGGCAATAAATCATGGATGGGTGGTATGCCTTTATTGATTATGCTCGGTTTTGTCGGTTTAACTATGCTTATCATTCATTTCTTGCCAAAACTCACCAAAGCAATTCCTGCAGCTTTAACAGCTATTCTGGTTGTTTCGGGTATTATCTTAGGATTAGGAATAGAAACCAAAACAGTAGGCGATATTGCTAAAATTTCTGGAGGATTACCAGAATTCCATTTGCCGATGATTGATATTACTTGGGAGAATTTTATGATTATCCTTCCTTACTCACTAATTATGGCAGCAGTTGGTTTGATTGAAAGCTTATTAACCTTGACTGTTATTGATGAAATGACTGAAACTCGTGGAAGGGGAAATAAAGAAAGTATTGCGCAAGGAACAGCCAATTTAGTTTGTGGCTTCTTCAGCGGAATGGGAGGTTGTGCAATGATCGGACAAAGTGTAATCAATGTGAGTTCGGGTGGACGTAAGCGTTTATCCGGTATTATTGCAGCTATTGGTTTATTACTGATTGTTTTATTCGGCTCTTCCTTAATCGAAAGAGTTCCCATGGCAGCATTGGTTGGATTAATGTTTATGGTTTCGATAGGTACTTTTGAATGGGCTAGTTTAAAGATCTTCCGCAAAGTTCCAATCACGGATGTTCTTGTAATGATTGTTGTGGCAGGTGTAACTGTTATCTTCCATAATTTGGCTGTAGCGGTTGGGATAGGAGTAGTTATTTCAGCCTTAGCCTATGCCTGGCAAAATGCAAAAAGAATCACAGCCCGTAGTCACATTCATGAAGATGGAGCTAAACATTATGAGATAGTAGGTCCGTTATTTTTTGGTTCTGTAACTGGTTTTTCCGAATTATTTGATGTGATGAATGATCCTGAGGACGTTATCATTGACTTTAAAGAATCACGTGTTGCTGATCATTCTGCTATTGAAGCGTTAAATAAACTAACTGAACGTTATGCCAAGCAAGGTAAAAAAGTTCATTTGCATTATTTGAGTAAAGACTGTGAACAGTTATTGGAAAATGCATCGGATTTGATTGATGTTAATTTCTACAAAGATACCTATTATCGTGTTGCTGATAATAAATTAGGATAGATTCAAAAAACATATTCGATTGAATTAAAAATCCGCTTCATACAAGAATTATACAGGTATGGAGCGGATTTTTAATAATAATTCAATTTCCCTATCCTTTTGTCACATAATTGTTACTTAATATGTTTGTTCCATCTGAGTAAGAATGGTAACCGGTTTCATATATACCTCTGACTTAAAAGCTTTGTATTCTTCACAAGCATCAGAGTCGTTCAAAACAAAAGTGGCCCAGTGGTAAAGATTTTGACCAAACCCGGCAGCTATAGTTAAACCATCGGTATAATGTTCTACTTTTGTTTTACCCTGGAATGATAAGTATTGGTAACCACGTTCAATAATACCCGTGATTCTTCTGCTTTCGTAATCACGAATATGCATGAGTTCATGTGCAAATAGTCCAATTCTGGCTTTTGAAGGAACATTCTCGAGTTTTACCCCGCTAAAATTTTTGTCACTGTTAATCACAATAACATAACGGCGGTTTTTCTTTCCTAATAATAATGAAAGAAAATTCGGACGGGCTGCCATTGTGGTTTTTAACTTTTTGTTTTTGATTTTTATATGGCAATTCTGTAAGTCGCCAAACTCACTGAAAGGTACCATGAAGTCATTCAGGTAAGCTGTTTGAAAGGTTGTATCAACCTTTAGTTTCCCTATCTTATTGTATTTCTTAATTTTTTTTGCACCAGCATCTTGTGCAATCATTACTGTGGCTGTTAAAAAACCAATCAGTAGTATAATAATCTCTTTCCACGCCATAATCTAACCCCTTTGCTTTTCTATTATGGAAAAGTAGCGTTAAATGTTACAGATGGAATGTTAAAAAGATTTAATCTGATTTTTTTAGTTTGATATTTAGCTCATTTGCATCGAATGCAGTTTGTTGTAAATACCATTTAAAGCAATTAACTCATCATGAGTACCTGTTTCAACAATTTTACCCTCGTGAAATACACAAATCATATCAGCATTACGAACGGTTGATAAACGGTGTGCAATAACCAGTGAAGTGCGGTTCTTCATCAGTTTTTCCAAGGCATCCTGTACCAAACGTTCTGATTCGGTATCCAATGCTGAAGTTGCCTCATCTAAGATCAGAATAGGAGGGTTCTTTAAAATCGCACGTGCAATGCTTAAGCGTTGACGCTGACCTCCGGATAATTTACTTCCCCGATCACCGATTTTGGTTTGATAACCATCTTCAGTGGCTTCAATAAAATCGTGAGCATTAGCCACCTTTGCAGCATCAATAACTTCCTCCATAGTTGCATTTTCAACACCAAAAGTAATGTTGTTGTAGATGGAGTCGTTAAACAAAATTGCATCCTGATTTACATTACCCATCAATTCACGAAGATCGAATAGTCTTAAATCTTTGATGTTATGTCCGTCAATGTATATGCCACCACTCTGAACATCATAAAAACGAGGAAGTAAATCAACAAAAGTTGTTTTACCACTTCCTGATTGACCAACAAGAGCTATGGTTTTTCCTTGAGGTATTGTAAGGCTAACATCTTTAAGAACATCAACTTCGTTGTTGTATGAGAAAGTGATATTACGGTATTCGATTTTATCCTTGAATTCCTGAATTTTTTCAGAACCATCATGTTCTTTAATTGAAAGTTCGGCATCTAAAACCGCTTCGATCCGTTCGTAAGCTGCCATCCCTTTCTGAATATTATAAGTGGCCTGTGAAAAAGCTTTAGCAGGGTTGATTATTTGGTAAAACATTCCCAAATAAGTAAGGAAAGTTGCCATGTTTAAACTAGCATCTTCATCAATGATTAAAGAACCACCATACCAAACAATTATTATGACCATAATGGTTCCCAGAAATTCACTGGTCGGATGAGCTAAATCTCTTCTGCGTTGCAGTCGATTATTTATTCTTCGGTAACTTTCTGTTTCATTCCAAAAGCGATTATCCATCCTTTTTTCAGCATTAAAAGCCTTAATAATTCGCAACCCGGAAAGTGTTTCTTCAATTACCCCTAAAATTTCACCCATTTTATTTTGACCTTCCCGAGAGGTTTTTTTAAGATTCTTACCAATACGTCCAATAATGAATCCCATTATTGGAAGCACAATGAAGACAAAAAGTGTAAGCTTAAAACTTATAAACAGCATTGACCCAAGTACCACAATAACAATGATTGGATTCTTTAAAAACATATCCAAAGACGACATTATTGATGCTTCAACTTCCTGCACATCTACAGTAGATCGTGCCATCATATCGCCTTTTCGTTCTTCGCTGTAAAAACCCAAGGGCAATTCAACAAGCTTACGATAGATTTTATTTCTAATATCACGGGTAACTCCATTTCTTACACCTATCATGGTGTAGGAAGCTAAATAAGTAAAGCCTGTTTTTAATAGAGTTGCAATAACAACAACAATCCCCAATATTAATAATGCATTAGCTGGTCCGTAATCTTCTTTAGCTAATGTTATGTAATAATAGATGTTGTTTTTAAGAGTAGAACCAAATTCAGAGAACCCATTGTTAAATGACCATGTTAACAGCTCATGTACGTTTTTATCATCCTGTAGAATAACTTCCAACATTGGAATCATTGATGCCATTGAGAATACAATAAATAGGGCAGCCAGGATATTAAAAATAAAGGCAAAAACCAGGTTCTTTTTATAGGGTGGTATATATAGCTTTAGTACGCGAAAAAAATCTTTCATTTTTAAAATTTACAATTGGCGCAAATATAACAAATAATTATGCAGGCATCCGAATGGATAGGTCATGGATAAGATTATTTAACGGATGAATAGATCATTTCTTGAATTAAAACAACCATTTAGTTATTGTATATTTGAATGTATAGAACTAAAGTTGTTATGAAAATTGTAAATTATATAAGATTACTTTTAGGGGCAATCAATTTATTATGTTCAATTATATTTATTATTATTCTTATAGTCTTATTTTTTACGGAGATTATGGAAACAGCTCAACTGTTGGTTATGCTGGTTTTTCTGATATATTTTTCAGTGTCATTTGTCTATTCTGTTCTCAACTTTGTTTCAAAGGAGGAGATTAATGCTATTAAGCAATTAAAGAAAGAAAATGTTAAAATGGAATTAGAAATAGAACAAATGGCTTTAAGACATCAACTTGAGAATTTTAAGATGGATAATGATTGAAAGCTGTTGTTTATTTGTATAAACAGGTTGATACAATTGTAGATAAAACCAAATAAAAAAAGCTGCCCGAAGACAGCTTTTTAGTATCATATTTTATGAATTATACTTTATAGATACCTGTATATGTTTGAGGTGAAATAGTTCTCATTTCTTCCTTAACTGATTCAGGTACATTTAATCCTTCGATAAATTTAGCCATTGTTTTTGCATTGATTTGCTCATTAGTACGAGTCAGCTCTTTCAATGCTTCGTATGGATTAGGATAGTTTTCGCGACGAAGAATGGTTTGAATGGCTTCCGCTACTACAGCCCAATTGTTTTCAAGATCTCTTTTTATGGCATCTTCGTTTAATAATAATTTACCTAATCCTTTGGCCAGTGAACGTATAGCAATAATTGAATGGGCGATAGGTACACCAATATTACGTAATACTGTTGAATCTGTTAAATCGCGTTGCAAACGTGAAACTGGTAATTTTTCAGCCAAATGAGAGAAAACTGCATTTGAAATACCCAGGTTACCTTCTGCATTTTCAAAATCGATTGGATTTACTTTATGGGGCATTGCACTTGAACCAACTTCACCTTTTTTGATGCGTTGCTTGAAGTATTCCATCATAATGTAGGTCCAGAAATCGCGTGCCAAATCAACCATAATAACATTAATGCGCTTCAGGTTATCGAAGATAGCTGCCATGTTATCGTAATTCGAAATCTGAGTTGTCAGTTGTTCGCGATCCAACTTTAAGGTTTCGTTTACAAACTTATTACCAAATTCAACCCAGTCGATTTGAGGATAAGCAACATTGTGTGCATTAAAGTTACCTGTTGCACCACCAAACTTAGCTGAACATGGAATGCCTTTTAATAAAGCAAGTTGTTTGTTTAAGCGCTCAACAAAAACTTTTAATTCTTTTCCCAATCGGGTTGGAGAGGCAGGCTGACCATGCGTTTTGGCTAACATAGGGATGTCTTTCCATTCGGTAGCCATGTCATCCAACTGCTGAATTAATTCTTCCAACAATGGATAGTACATTTCATGAACTGCATCACGCAAAGAATAAGGGATCGCTGTATTGTTGATGTCCTGTGACGTTAATCCGAAGTGGATAAACTCTTTGTATTTATCAAGCTTTAAAACGTCGAATTTTTCTTTAATGAAATATTCAACAGCTTTTACATCATGGTTGGTTACCGATTCAATTTCTTTGATTCGATCAGCATCTTCCAATTGGAAATCTTTGTAAATCTTACGTAAATCATCATAAAGATCTTTGTTAAAATCGGCCAACTGAGGAAGAGGCTCTTCACAAAGAGCAATAAAATACTCTATTTCAACTAATACTCTGTAACGGATCAGGGCGTATTCCGAGAAATACAATGCCAGGCCGTCAACCTTGTTTCTATACCTTCCGTCGATCGGAGAAATTGCAGTCAGTAATTGAATATCCATCATTTCTTTTATTTGAATTTTTGGCTGTGCAAAAGTAGTAAAATTTGCGCTAAAACATTAGTTTTGGATCACTGTCATTAACCTAATATTGTGTTTATAATGAATTATTCTCAAGGCTTCCAGCTTGGATTACGTTCGTACACCGAGGCATTCCGATTTATACGGCAAAATAAATTAGGGTGGTTTTTTATTTTTCCACTGTTATTAAATGTTGTTTTGTTTGCTGTAGGGTTCTATTCAGTTGGTAGTCTAGGTAGTGTTTTAATCAACTATCTGAACCAATGGATGGGAATTGAATCATGGGACTTTTTGGGAGCGTCGTTTTTGGCTGGCACCATCAAGTGGTTTATCTGGATTGTATTGCGTTTGTTGTTTTTTGTGATTTATGCTTATCTGGGTGGTTACATTATTTTAATTGCATTATCACCGGTATTTGCATTTTTATCAGAACGAACCGAAAAAATACTGTCAGGAAGTGAAGTGCCATTTAATACCAATCAGTTTTTAAAAGATATTTGGCGGGGTATTGTACTTGCACTTCGTAATCTTGCCGTGGAGATGTTATTTACACTTTTGCTTTTTATAATCAGTTTTATACCTGTTGTTGGTTGGTTTAGTGCCATTGTTTTGTTTTTTATATCTGCCTATTTCTATGGTTTCTCATTTATGGATTATACTTTCGAACGACGCAAGTTTAATGTGCAATCCAGTGTGCGATATATGAGAAGTAACAAGGGACTGGCAATTGGTAACGGATTGATCTTTGCCTTGGTGTTACTGATACCATTTATTGGAGTTACATTGGCAGGTTTCTTTTCTATTGTGTCGGTTGTTGGTGCAACCATTGCTGTGAATAAGGCACTCGATAATGATCAGTCTGTCTTTTGATTTTTGTACTCGCTCGGATTGCATCCAAACATTACTTTAAAGCTTTTAGAAAAACTTGATAAACTGCTGAAACCAACATTATACATTATTTCGGTAATATTACCTTCATTGTTTGTAAGCATTTGGGCCGCCATATTCAGTCTATAATTTTTAATAACATCTTTAGTCGATTGATTCGTAATAGCCTTAATTTTTCTATAGAGGTGAGTTGAACTCATACCAATATTGGAGCTTATAAAATCAACGGTTAAATCAGGGTTACTAACATTTTCAGCTATGATCTCCATAACCTTTTTAATAAACTGTTCGTTCTGATTATTTTCTGATGAACGGTTAGGTTCCGGGTTGATGATCATTTTATTTCTGATGTACTCATATATAACAGTCTCTGTTTTAATCAGGTTGTTGATACAAGCCTTCAGGTATGCAATATCAAATGGTTTGGTTATATACATGTTAGCACCGCTTTCAATTCCTTCTGTTTTTTGATTGTCAAGGGCCTTGGCTGTTAAAAGTATTACAGGGATTCGTTGATATTGTACATTGTTTTTTATTTTTTTACATAATTCAATACCATCCATTATGGGCATCATTATATCAGAAACAATTATGTCGGGATTTATCTGGTCAACCATTTCTAATCCGCTTTGACCATTTGACGCCCTGTAAATCTGAAAGAAAGTGTTTAGGTTCATTTCAATGTAATCCAATATGTCTGGATTATCATCAATGATTAAAACCTTATTTAGTTTATCAGACTTAACTGTTTTAGTTGATGTGTTGACTTGTTTATTACTATAATGGATGTGTTTTGAAATACGGCCGTCTGCTTTTTCAGCAGGGAAAGAGTATGTGAAAGTACTACCTTTATCAACTTCACTTTGAACATCAATTTTACCTTTGTGCAGCAATGCATACTGCTTAGCCATTGCCAAACCAATGCCTGTTCCTTGTTTATGTTTGCGATGGATATCTGCCTGATAAAAATGATCGAAGATCTTTTCAAGTTCTTGCTCTGGTATGCCGGAACCTGAGTCGCAGACTGAAACTTCAATAGTATTAAGGTTAGACGGAATTTTCAATTTCACGGTAATAGTTCCTTCAATAGGAGTGTGTTTAAAGGCGTTTGCCAAAATATTGAATAGAATAGCTTCTGTCTTCTCCCTGTCGATAGAAGTGACGAACTGAGATGCATTACTTTCAAACTCGTATTTAATTTCATGGCGTGAAGCCATGTCTTTAAAGGATTCAAATATTTCATTACAAAAAGCAACTAGCTCAACATCTGATTTTATGAGAGGTATTGATTCTGTTTCCAGCTTTCTGAAATCAAGAATTTGATTAACTAATGTCAGCAGTCGTTTGGAGTTTTTTTCAGCCAATTGCAGCATATCCAGGTTCTTTCCTGCAACCAAACCTGAATCGATCACCTGTTTAATTGGAGGCATAATTAAACTCAGAGGAGTTCTGAATTCATGAGATATATTGGTGAAGAATTGCTGTTTTGTATTTAAAATCTCTTCGCTGTGCTGTTTTTCAAGATTAGCCAAACGTAATTGATTATTGAATTTCTGACGGGCAACAAAAATCCTGAAAATAAGGTATGTTAGACCAACCATCAAAACAAAGTAAAGTGCTAAAAAAGGTTTACTTAGCCATAGGGGAGGCAGGATGATTACAGAGAATGAGCTTATATCTTTACTTTTTATTCCGGTATAATTGAATGATTCGATTTCAAGAGTGTATTCCCCTGGTTTAAGATTAGGATAATTTGCAAAGTTAGTGTTGAGTGAATTATTCCAGTCATTGTCGAAATTCTTTAGTCGATATCTGAAGTAACTTTTCTCTGGATGCCAGTAATTAAGAGTTGAAAAGAAAAAGGTTAAGGAGTTATTTGCATAAGAAAAAACTAGTTCATTTAGATAAGGTATGTCTCTTTGAATATTTTCATTAGCCGTTGTTTGGTACAACTCATTATTTATGTGAAGCGATGATAATATGGCTTTGGGAGGCATAATTGTCAATTCATCTTCTTCAGGATTAGATGCAATATATCCATTGTCACCGCCAAAGTAAACAACACCTGAAGAAGAGACAGTTGAACAACCTTTGTAAAAACTTTTAATCGGACTGTTTGCATCAAGAGGCATAGAAATGATGTTTCCGGTTAATGAATTATATTTAATAACCGAATTAATGGAAGCCATCCATATATCATTTTGTTTATCCATTTCAATACTGATAGGATTATTGATTACCGGGTTATTTATTGGATATGTTTCAATTTTAGAGATAGAAGGCTGATAATGTATAATTAGCTTATTAGTGGCAATAAGAAGACTTTTATTGTTAATGGTGTTTAAACATAGAATCGATTCATTATTTATAAGATTGTTAATTGCATCAACCGAAAATGGTGCAAGGTTTTTATTATTGACCGACCAAAGTTGATTAGACTTTAAGTAATATATATCATTACCACAAGAATAGATTCTGTCGGGCGCTGATTTTTCAGTTCTTACAAAACGAAGGTTTTCAAGAGAATTTATCTCACCGGTAATCTTAAATATTCCTCCTTCCCAGGCGCTTACCCAAATTGATTTGTCAGATGTTATTGCAAAGCTATTGATGTAATTGGATGTTAAACCATTGGTTTTATCCGAACTTACACTTCTCATAGACTCATCTTTCGGACTCCATATATTAATACCTGCTGCCGTTCCCATCCATATTCTACCTAATGGATCTTCGAGCAAAGCGTATGTGTTATCAAGAAGAAGTTTGTGGCTTGTTTTTGACGATGCTGTAAAATAGGTCTTTTTTTGATTTGTTTTATTCTCAATAACACCATGTATTGTGGCCACATACATCGATTCATCCTTACTAATCAATATATCCCGGATTTGATTTCCGACTTGTTGATTATTGATTGTGTAATATTCTTCGTGTAAGTTGTAGAATGAGTTTTCTGTATTAATCAGGCTAATTCCATTAGAAGTCAGAAGCCATTGAGTATTAGTATTATCTTTAAATATTTTCCAGATTACGTTGTTGGCAATACTCTGATTTAATATCGGATTGTGGAAATATGCATCTATTTTATTAAGGTCTGAAGTTGCAATATTTAATCCAAAATCTGTTCCAAGCCAAAGTTTATTGTTTTCGTGATGAATACATTTTATTACTTCATTACTGATGGATGTGTTGGAGCTATTGAATAATATGTGGTGATGAGTAGTTCGGTTAAATTTTGCCAAACCTGTTTCTGTGCCAATAAGCAAGATAGAATCGTTATCAGGGACCAGTGGTTTAATGTCCAGAATAAGATTGTTTTTTAAAAAAGGTTTATACGAACCTTTAAGGTCATATGACTCAAATTTGCCTTTTTTGTAACTGTTTAATTGATCATATGTACCAATCCACATGGTACTGTCACTTGTTTCATACAAACATCGTATAGTTGAATGACTTAGTTTACTGTTAACATTGTTAAAGTATTCGTATTGGTTAATGCTTTTATCGTAAATAATCAATCCATTAGAGGTTCCAATCCATATTCGGTTATCTTTTGATTTATACAAACTTCTGACAGATGCATTTTCTCCAATGTTAAAAGGGGTAATTTCAAATGTTTGTGTATTAATAGTGCATAATCCTTTCCAGGTGCCAATCCATAATAGATCATCATCAAGAAGAAGGCTTCTGATATTACTGTTAGGCAAAGAACCCGGTTCGATACTTTCTCTGAAGATTGAGGTTTGATATCCGTCCCATCTGCATAAACCATCATCTGTTCCTATCCATATAAAGCCTAATTTATCTTGCTCTACGGTATTGATCATGTTTGAAGGTAGACCATCTTCCTGTCTCAGGTTTGTGAAATAAATAGATTGAATTGTACTGCTTTCCTGGGCAATTATCCCTGTAATAATAATCTGCACAAAAAGCATTGAGATTAATTTCTCAAAGTAGATTGATGCATTATTAAGCCTGATGCGTCTCTTGATATTGAAGATTACCCTGATTGGTTTCAATATTACACAGTGAAAAATGATGATTTATATAGCGTTGTAAAGATAATTAAAAATTAAGGTTTGTTGTAGAAATGTATGATTTAGACAAATAAAGGTATTAAATAAGATTACATTTTATATCGTAAGTTTAATAAATGAGAACTTAAAGTTGTAATTAATTTCAGGTAGGTATGAAATAGACAAATAATTGTATGTTTTCAATAAATGTTTAAAAATGTTAACAGCTAATTTTGATAACAATAATTAACAATGAAATAAAAAACTTAAGTCTAGTATTTATGATTAAATCCAGGTTGATCTATATCGTTTATCTATTGGTGTTTTCGTTATTGATAGGTTCGTGTAACTTAAAAACCGATAAAGCAGCTCAAACTTCTAATAGATTGATTAATGAATTTATGAATGGTGTTGATCTATCATACGTTAATCAAGTTGAAGACCATGGCGGTATTTATAAAGAAGACGGTACTAAGGTAGATCCATATGAACTGTTTAGTAAAAAGGGAGCTAACGTTGTTAGGTTACGAATCTGGAATAATCCCGAATGGATTTATCAGGTATATGGAGAAGATACACCTTTATATAGTGGTTACAACGATGTAAAGAAGTCCATAGAAAGAGCAAAGGCAAATGGAATGGCCATTAACCTTGATTTTCATTATTCAGATATATGGGCTGATCCGCAGCATCAAAAGGTTCCTTCAGTATGGAAGAATATAACAGATCTCAATGTTCTTTGTGATTCAGTTTACAATTATACTTATTCAGTATTAGATGATCTTTTAAAAAGTAATCTTTTACCTGAGATGGTTCAGATAGGTAATGAAACCAATTGTGGTTTCATGTTGGATGAAGCTGATTCACTTTTTCCAAAGCTTTCGATATGTGATGGAAACTGGGTGGCTTTTGGGAAAGTGTTAAATGCAGGAGTTAAAGCTGTGAGGGATATTGACTTAAAAGCAGGCTCCAAAACTTTAGTTGCTTTGCATGTTGCCGATCCGAAAAATCTGGAATGGTTCTTTAAAGGAGTTATGGAAAAAGGTATGGTCAATGATTTTGATATTGCTGGTTTTTCATATTATCCACACTGGCATACAGAGATTTCATTTGAAGAACTCCCAAAACTTGTATCAAGACTTACAAATGAGTTAAATAAAGATTTTGTGATTCTTGAAACGGCATATCCTTATACTTTGGAGGAAGCAGATGAATATGGAAATATTTTTGGTGAGCATAGTGGTATTGAAGGTTATCCTATTTCAATAGAAGGACAGCGGGCATTTTTAATCGATTTGGTCACAAACATGAGAACTGCTGGTGCTAAAGGAGTGATGTATTGGGAACCAGCATGGATTTCTTCTGATATGAAAGATTTATGGGGACATGGTTCGGCTTGGGACAATGCGACTTTGTTTGATCGTGAGGGAAACTCATTGGCTTCAATTGACTATCTGTCTTTTGATTATGCTTCAACAACGGATGACTTAAAGACGAAATAAGGATGAAGATATTTAAAAGTAAGTTGGTTTTGGCTTCTTTAATGGTGTTACAACTTATTTCGTGCGATAAGTCAGGTAAGGAAGAAATTACTATAGGAAAAAATCTTTTTAATAAGAACTGGCTTTTTGTTAAAGATGTTGATTCTTCTGTTGAGGATTTATTTAATAACAAAAATAAAGCAATTAAGTGGGAAGAGGTTACTATACCACATACTGCCAGCATAGAACCGTTAATAATTAAAGGTGATCAGTGGCAAGGTGAATGTTTCTACATGAAAAATTTTAATGTCAGTAAAAAGTTAGCAGGATCACATGTTGGGCTTTACTTTGAGGGAGCTATGCAAGTGGCTGAAGTATACCTTAATGGTGAGTTGATTGGGGCAAATGAAGGTGGTTATCTTCCTTTTTATATTGACCTGTCTGAAAGAATACAATTTGGAGAGAATAATTGCCTTTTAATTAAGTTAAATAATGAAGATAATCTAAATGTACCTCCTGGAAAAGCATTGAATGTTTTAGATTTTAATATTTACAGTGGAATCTATCGTAATGTTTGGTTGTTGGTTAAAGACCCGGTGCATATTTCTAATCCGGTTGAAGTTGATCATCTTGCAGGTGGTGGTGTTTTTGTTAGTTGTACTAATGTATCGGAACAATCGGCTGATGTAAATGTGAAGGTTGATGTTAGCAATGATCTGGATTTAAAGAAGAAGATCCATATCACAGCTGAACTTTTGCATGAAGAAATTTCAATTGTTAAAGCCACTTCTGATAATGTTCAACTTGATGCTTTGTCATCAGGTAGTCTGGATTTGTCTCTTAAAGTGGATAATCCCAGATTATGGTCGGTTGATAAGCCTCATTTATATACTCTATCAGTTAAACTTTTTGCAGATGGAAATGAAACAGATGCTGAGTCCATCAAAGTTGGTATTCGTACCATTGAAATAGCTTCAGAAGATGGTTTTAAAATCAATGGAAAGTCATTAAAGTTAAGAGGAACCAACAGACATCAGGAATACCCTTATGTTGGATACGCCATATCTGATAATGCCAATTACAGGGATGCAAGAAAAATAAAGGAAGCAGGATTTAATATGGTTCGTTTATCACACTATCCGCAGAGTCAATCTTTTTTAAATGCATGTGATGAATTGGGAATCTTGGTAATGGATGCTATTCCGGGTTGGCAATTTTTTGGAGGTGATGTTTTTCAAAAAAATGCCTATAAAGATATTCGTAAAATGGTGAGGGTTGATCGTAATCATCCATCAGTAATACTTTGGGAGGCATCATTGAACGAATCACAGATGACGACTGAATTTATGGAAAGGGCTCATGCAATAGTTCATGAAGAATATCCAGGAAAAGATGTATACACCTGTGGCTGGATCAATGGAGCATATGATGTTTTTATACCGGCACGTCAACATGCCAAGCCACCATATTATTGGAATCAATGTAATAATACTAAACCTTTATTTATTGCTGAATATGGCGACTGGGAGTATTATGCTCAGAATGCAGGGTTTAATCAAAAGGCATTTGAGAATTTATCTGACGAAGAACGAAACTCACGCCAGCTAAGAGGTGACGGACAAAAAAGACTTGCCCAGCAGGCATTAAATTATCAGGAAGCACATAATAGTAATCTGCAGGGTGAGGCAATAGGTGATGCGAATTGGTTAATGTTTGATTATAACCGTGGTTATGCCCCAGACATAGAAGCTTCAGGTATAATGGATATATTCCGATTGCCAAAGTTTGCCTACTATTTTTACAAGAGCCAAAACGATGTTGATTTAGATAATGAATTTTATCAACCTGTTGTTGCCATCGCCAATTATTATAATGATCCGTCTTTTTTAGAGGTTAAAGTATTCAGTAATTGTGACGAAGTTGAATTATTGGTAAATGATATTACCTATTCTAAACAAAAACCTGATCAGGATGTGAATTCAACTCATCTGAATCATCCTCCTTTTACCTTTCATCTTTCGTCATTTATACCTGGCAAAATAGAAGCGATTGGTTATTTAAATGGAAAAGTTGTTACCAGAGATCTAAAACTAACACCTGAACAAGCTTATGGAATTAAACTTTGGATTGATGAAAGTGGAAAAGCCCTACAGAGCGGTTGTAATGACTTGGTTTTTGCTTATGCTTCCATAGTTGATACAAATGGTACAATTCTTCCTTTAGCCGAAAATACTATTCGTTTTTCTATTAAAGGTGATGGTGAGATTATAGGTATGAATCCTGTAAATGCCGAAGCCGGAATTGCTACTGTTTTGTTAAAAGCCGGTGAAACGTCCGGTCACCTTCAAATACAGGCTTCATCTCCTGGATTAAAGAATGATGAGCTTGTTGTTGATGTTCAATAATACAATACAATTATAATTTACACTAAAAACTTAAAATCAGCTACTATGAAAAACAAACATCTGCTTATGAGTTTCAGAACTTGATAACTCAGAATACGGTTTTCCAAAAATCGTTTAATCTATCAATTAGTTACAACACTTATAAAATTATTGATTTATCGGGTATATAGCCAATGAATAAAAGTGTTGTGACAGAAATTACAAGAATGACTAATTAAATTTTAAGTAAAAAATATGAATAGTTTATTAAAGCGTTTGACTTCTGCTATTCTACTATTGAGTTTCGGAATAACTCTATGGGCTCAGCAAACCCAGGTTAGTGGAACAGTAACAGATGCAAAAACAAATGAACCTATTCCGGGTGTAACTGTATATGTGAAGGGTACACAACGGGGTAGTATAACCTTACCTGATGGTTCTTATGCCATAATGGTTAATTCGGGTGAAGTATTGGTTTTCTCCTTTATTGGTTATCAGCAGCAAGAAGTTGCGATTGGGCCTGATGCTAATTACAATATCTTTCTTCAACAGGATTATATCAATGTTGATGAGGTGATTGTAGTTGGATATGGTGAAACCAAGAAAGGTGATTTAACAGGAGCTGTTTCCAATGTTTCTTCCAAAGATTTTAATCCAGGGGTGGTGACTTCACCTGCTCAGTTAATTAACGGAAAGGTATCTGGTGTTCAAATTGTTTCCGGAAGTGGTTCTCCAACATCCGGCAGCTCGTTTCGTATCAGGGGAGGAGCTTCTTTAAATGCCAGTAACGATCCTTTAATTGTTTTAGACGGTGTACCTCTTGAAGCCGGTGGTATCAGTGGTAACAGTAATAATTTTTTAAGTCTGATCAACCCGAATGATATCGAGAGCATGACAGTCTTAAAAGATGCATCATCAACGGCTATTTATGGTTCGCGTGCTTCAAACGGCGTGATTATCATCACGACTAAAAAAGGTTCTAAAGATAAATTCAGAGTTAATGTAAACTCAACCAACTTGCTTCAGGTTAGAACAAAATTACCGGAAATGCTTTCGGAGAGTGATTTTCGAGCTGTGGTTGAATCACAGGGAAGTGAGGCTCAAAAAGCACTGTTAGGAACAAGTAGTACTAACTGGAATGATGAAATTTTTAAGTTGGCTTTTGGAACAGATAATAATTTTAGTGTGTCTGGAACATTATGGGATATGCCGGTTCGTTTCTCAGGAGGTTATTACAATCAGGACGGTATCCTGGATACAGATAATGCTCAAAGACTGACAGGTAGTTTAAATATTTCTCCAACATTTCTTGAGGATCATTTGAAATTTAATGTAGGGGTAAAAGGAGCAACCAACCAAAATACTTTTGCTAATACAGGTGCCATTTGGGGTGGTTCAACAATGAATCCTACCTTACCTGTCTATTCCGGTTTATCCGGATATGGAGGATATAT
Organism: Carboxylicivirga caseinilyticus; assembly: GCF_050589785.1. NCBI lineage: Bacteria > Pseudomonadati > Bacteroidota > Bacteroidia > Marinilabiliales > Marinilabiliaceae > Carboxylicivirga > Carboxylicivirga caseinilyticus. The sequence continues at coordinate 82,473 of NZ_JBNGOX010000022.1, forward strand.
CGAGGCGATTGATGGGGATGGACTGCCTGTTACCGGAGCTGTTCTTAACCCTGTTGGACTGCTAAATCAGTATTCATCTACCAGTACGGTGAACAGGGTAATTAGTAATCTGGATATGGATTATCAATTTCATTTTTTACCTGATCTACGTTTTCATGCCACCTTGGGCTATGATTATGCTCAGGGGGAAGGAACCATTCAAGTACCTGTTGAAGCTGCCCAGTATTATTTAACAGGTGGTAGAAACTACACTTACGGACCTCAGAAAAATGAAAACCGTTTGTTAACAACCTACCTGAATTATAAAAAAGATTTGGCTGAGATAAATAGCAATGTGGATGTTACTTTAGGATACGATTATCAATTTTGGAAAAGTACAACTCCAACCTATAACGAGGTAAATGTTGCTGGTGAGGTTCAAAGTTCAATTGCACCATACGATCAGCGACATGCATTACTATCCTATTATGGTAGATTGAATTACAGCTTCAAATCGAAGTATATGATAACAGCAACCGTTCGGCAGGATGGTACTTCGCGATTTAGTGAAGATAATCGCTGGGGTACATTTCCTTCAGTGGCACTCGCCTGGAGACTTTCGGAAGAAGGATTTTTATCTGGTATTGATGCACTATCGAATTTGAAGTTACGTGCAAGTTATGGTGTAACTGGGCAGCAGGAAGGCATTGGTAATTATAACTATCTGCCTGTTTATACTATCAGTCAGGATGGAGCTCAATATATTTTTGGTAACTCAATTATTAATACATGGAGGCCTGAAGCCTATGTTTCCAACCTTAAATGGGAAACAACCAAATCGTTTAACTATGGTATCGATTTTGGATTTATCAATAATCGTTTATCAGGTTCTGTTGAGTACTACACCAGAGTTACGGAGGATTTATTGGCTACAGTGCCATCTCCGGCCGGTACTAACTTTGATAAGCAGATACTTACCAATGTGGGTAATGTCGATAGTGAAGGTGTTGAGTTGACGATCAATGCTACCCCGATTGATAATCAGGACTGGACATGGAATTTTAGTTTTAATGCAACCTGGCAACAGCAAACCATTAAAAATCTGTCTTTAAATCCTGAAGCAGGTGTGAATCATACACCTGTTGGCCCAACAATCGATAGCTATTATTTTCAGACTTTTACTGAAGGATATTCTCCTTACATGTTTTATGTGTATCATCAGTTGTACGATGAATCAGGTAAACCTATTGAAGGCGCATATGCCGATTTGAATGATGATGGTGAGATTAATTCGGATGATTTGTATCATTATCACAATCCTATGCCTGACTATATATTGGGCTTTAGTACTTCGGTACGTTACAAAAACTGGAGCTTAAACACAAGTATTCGTTCTTACCTGAATAACTATGTGTATAATGGAATGTCGATGAATACTGGTGCATTCGGAACCATGTCGTATAATGCGTTTCAACTGAATAACCTGCATCAGAGTTATCTTGAAACCGGATTTCAGAGCCGTCAGTATCTGTCGGATTATTATATTGAGAATGCTTCATTCCTTAGAATGGATAATCTTTCACTAAACTATAATTTCGGAAGAGTATACGATTTGTTTAATCTGAATCTGACAGCTTTAGTTCAGAATGTTTTCACAATTACCAATTATTCAGGTGTTGATCCCGAAATATCAAATGGAGTAGATGTGTCATTCTATCCTCGCCCTCGCATTTTCTCATTAAGTATCGGAGTTGATTTTTAATGAATAATTGAGATGAATATTTTGAATATTGACACAAACAGAACGAAAATGAAAAAGATAATATATATATCAACGGTTTTTGTTGTTTTTATTTTATCGGCTTGTTCCGATGATTTAAATCAATATCCGCATGTAAGAGAGACTTCTCAGTCTGTATTCTCCAAGCCCGAAAATTACGTTTCTGCATTGGCCAAATGTTATGCTTCGTATGTTACAGCGGGTCAGGAACGAGGTGGCGGTGATGCTGACCTGAGTAGTAATAATGGATATGATTACATGCGTTGCTATTTTAATGTACAGGAGGCCGGAACTGACGAAATTGGTTCTACCTGGATCGAAGGTGATAATATTGGAAATCTTACCTATATGACCTGGGATGCCAATGATCCCTGGGTGGCAGATATGTATTACAGATGCTATTACACCATTTCACTTTGTAATGAGTTTTTAAAGAATGCTACGGATGACAAGATATCAGCTTTTACTGATACTGAACAAACTGAAATAAAGGTATATCGAGAAGAAGCACGTTTTCTGAGAGCATTGGCTTATTATCATGCACTGGATTTATTTCATGATGTTGCTTTTGCTAATGAATCACATATAGGTAGTTCTACACTGCCTGAACGAATTGAATCTGCCGATCTGTTTAATTTCCTCACAACAGAGTTGAAGGACTGCAGTGAAAAGATGAACGATGTTGATAATTGTGATTATGGCAGAGCTCCCAGAGCTGCTGCATGGATGTTGCTGGCACGTTTGTATTTAAATGCCGAAGTGTATGAAGCAGGTGCTAAGTATGATTCCTGTATGATTTATACCCAGAAAGTTATGGATGAAGGTTATGCCCTTGCATCCGATTACAGCACATTGTTTAATGCCGATAACGATAAGCGTGTAGGACGTGGTAATGAAATTATTTATCCGTTGGTTGTTGATGGTGTAAATGTGGTATCGTGGGGTGCAACAACTTACTTGGTGTGTGGTCAGGCGGATCAGGATTATGGATATGATCCTTTGGAAGTAGGCTGTGGAAGTGCATGGGGTATGTTTCGTGTAAGAGGCGAGATACCTGCTTTATTTGATATGGATAATGATGATCGAGCCATGTTTTATGTTGGGGATCAATCACAGTTTATGGATAATGGTGTTGATGATCGTACTGGTGGATATTTTGTTCGTAAATGGAGCAATCTTACCGATGATGGAGAAGTGGCTTCAAACACGGTGAGTGATGGCGTAAATACTGATTTTCCTATGTTCCGTTTAGCTGATGCTTACCTGATGTATGCTGAGAGTGCTGCACGTACCGGTACAAATATGACTGAGGCAGTTAGTTTAGTTAATGAGTTGAGAACAAACAGAAATGCTGCTCAGGTATCAGAAAGTGAATTGATTGCTACTACTGATGGCATACCTTACAAGTTTTTTATGGATGAAAGAGGTAGAGAGTTGTATTGGGAGTGCGTACGTCGTACCGACTTAATCCGCTTCAATTCTTTTACAGGTGATAAATATATATGGCAATGGAAAGGGGGAGTTAAGGACGGTAAGTCAGTAGACTCAAAATTTGATGTTTATCCGATACCTGCTGCCGAAATCTCAGCAAATCCAAATCTGTACAATGCTGACTATTAAAACTGATAAAAATGAAGAATATATTTAAATATCTCACATTGTCTTTATTCGTAATGCTTTTGGCTTGCGAAAAAGATGGCGATAAGCTGATTCTTGCAGGACTTGATTCATCAACCCTGGTTAGTAGTGGATCAGATGTTGTACTTACGCAGGATAATAAGGATGCCATATTATTGAGTTTCTCATGGAATGAGAGTGAACTGTCCATCAGTAATGAATTATATGGTATACCTGATGATGTTCCTCAAATGATACTTGAAATTTCAGCAACTGAAACGTTTGATCAGTATGAAACCAGACAACCGGAAGAAAATATGCTGGCTTTGACTGGTGGAGAGCTAAATACATTGGCTAAAAATTTTGGTTTTGAAGCGGATAAGAGTACTCCTATGTACTTCAGGGTAACTTCTTCTTATGGCTCAAATACTGAGGTGTATTACAGTAACATCATAGCTGTTAATATTACCAGTTACGAAATTGATATGTCGCTTGGTTTTATATTGGAGTCAGATCAGTCAACTGATACTGGATTTACTCTTTACTCGCCGAATAGCGATGGAAATTATCATGGTTTTACGGGTTCAACAGCCTGGTATAACTGGTATCTGAAAGAAGGTGATGGTACCATCTGGGGTAATGATGGTGTGGCAGGTACACCGTTCTTAATTTCATCTGAACTGGCGTCAATGTGGAATTTCTGGTATCCGGGTTTTGGCGGATGTTACTATACCACTTTAAGTACATCAGCAAAAGAATGGACAGCGACTTATATTCCGTCTTTACAGGTTTCAGGCGATGTAACGGGTGAAATGACTTTTGTGCGATCAGAAGTAAAATGGTATTTATCATTAACAACAACCACTGATAATGCTGTGGTTAAAGTAAGTTCAACAGATGCTAAATTGTATAATTTATCAACCGGAACAGATGATGCTTCTGCTATTAACAAAGAAATTGGTTTTGTTGCAGATGGTACCAATGGTTTAAGTTTTGCAATGTCGGCAGATGCAGCAACAGATATTAGCTTTGGCACAGCAGGCGATTATACCTTAACTTTATATTTGGCAGATCCAACCAATCTGTATTACGAAATTACGGAAGGTTCAACGGTTGTTATTGATCCTATAAGTGAGTTTCTGTATCTTCCAGGTATTGATGATTTGATATCAGGTGAATGGACCTTTGATAATTACCTTCGCTTGATAAGTGCGGATGATTCAACTTTTGCTGGTGTAATTAATGTTAACTCCGAATGGGGGTATCAAATGACACTTGAAGAAGGAAACTGGGATGATGTTTATAAAATGGGTGATTCGGAAGGTCAATTGGTATTTAAAGGACCAAATAATATTACGCCTCCGCCAGCCGGTTTATATCTGATAGAAGCTGATTTAAAAAATCTTACTTATAGTCATACCGAATTTAGCAGTTTGAGTTATGCCGGTTTTAACGATGACTGGACTATGGTTCAAATGGCTGAAACTGCTACCACAGGCGTTTATTCGAGTAGTGTAACCATAAATGGAGCATCTCCATGGGGCGCCAAGTTGTATATGAATAGCAATTGGGATCTTTTCTTTGGTGGTTCAAGTGGTAATCTGTACTTAGGTGGTGAAGGTGTAACGGATGATGCAACAATTAATCCTGGAACTTACGATTTAATTGCGGATGCTATTAATCAAACCTATGTATTGTTAGGAGATGAAGTATATGTTACAGGATTGAATGATGTTTGGGATTTTACTTCAGTGGTACTTACCAAACAATCAACCGGAGTTTATAGCGGTAGTGCAACTGTAACGGCAGGTGTTCCATGGGGTATTACAATTCATATCGATCAATCGTGGAACCGATATTTTGGAGGTTCTTTGGACAATATGGATTATATGGGTGATAATATTGACATGAGTGGATTAGCGAATGGAACCTATACTGTAACCGTTGATTTTATTAATAACACCTGTACATTTGAATAAAGAATATTAATGCCGCAGGTATATTGCCTGCGGCTATTAAAATAAAAAAGTATAATAATGAATTTTAATAGGATTTTATATCTGCTACTTTTTGTGTTGATATCATTTGCGTGTGTAGATGATTACGATAAAGCTGTTAAGACAGAAGTGCCTGATGTTCCAAATAAGGATATGAGTGGTTATGCAAAGGGTGCTGATGTTAGCTGGTTAACCGAAATGGAATCGCAAGGAGTTTTGTTTTACGATACAGCAGGAGTTCAAACCGAGTGTATTACACTTCTGAAAGACATGGGAATGAATTCCATTCGTTTAAGGGTATGGGTAAATCCAACAAACGGTTGGTGCAATACAGCAGATTTATTGGTGAAGGCAAAGCGCGCTAATGACTTAGGTATGCGCATATTGGTTGATTTTCATTACAGTGATGTTTGGGCAGATCCTGCCAGTCAAAACAAACCTCTGGAATGGGAGAGTCTCTCATTTTCAGATCTTTGTACAGCAGTTTCTAACCATACAACAGACGTTCTTAATGCATTAAAAGATTGGGGAATTACTCCGGAATGGGTGCAGGTTGGAAACGAAACCGGAAACGGCATGTTGTGGGATGACGGACGAGCATCGGATAATATGGCGCAATATGCTACCTTAAATAATAAGGGATACGATGCTGTTAAAGCGGTTTTTCCGGATACCAAAGTGATTGTACATCTTCAGGAAGGTAATCGAAACAGTTTATTTCGTTGGTTGTTTGATGGGTTGAAGAATAATGGAGCCAAATGGGATGTGATTGGAATGTCACTTTATCCTGAAGCAGATACCTGGCAAAGCTTAAATGATGATATTATTAGTAATATTCATGACATGATAAGCAGATACGACTGTGAAGTAATGATCTGTGAAGTTGGCATGGACGTGGAGCAAGAAGATGCGGGGTATAATTTTCTAAAAGACCTGATGACACGAACACAGACCATTGACGAATGCTTAGGTATCTTTTACTGGGAACCCCAGAGTTATAACAACTGGAATGGTTACACTAAGGGAGCATTTAATGCAGAAGGAATGCCTTCGAAGGCAATGTATTCTTTTGGTGAATGATAATTACACTTTAATTCTTTTGGAAGAGGGTGTCCAAAAAGTGATTCTGCAAATAAGGAATCTTTCAAATTGTAACTTTACTTTCATTATACCCCACCAAACCTCCCCTAAAAGGGA